>JAXHST010000080.1:0-2521 GCA_034190325.1 Thermoplasmatota archaeon | reverse complement strand
CGAGCTCACAGAGTATGGGAGAGCGATCTTACGCAGCTCCTCTATGTTCTTTTCATCCGATGCCACAAATCCGATTCTCAAACCTGCAAGCCCATAGGCCTTTGAGAAGCTCTGCACTATAAAGAGATTACTGTACCTCTTAACCCAGCTTGCATAGCTCTTTCCAGCAAATTGCCAGTATGTTTCATCTAGCAGCACATATGGACCCTTTTCTATGACCCTCTCAAGGTCTTTTTCCTCTATAATGCCTCCAGTAGGATTCCCGGGGTTCACAAGTGCTACTAGCGCTGTGTTTTTGTCTATGCTATCAAAAACTTCATCCGAAGGAAATGAGAGGTCTTTTTTGTAAGGGATCTCTGAGATCATTGCTCCTTTTGCCTTCAAAAATATAGGCAGCATTGAATATGTGGGTGAAGGAAGCACAACGTTGTTGCCTTTATCAACGCAACCATCTATGATGATTCTTATAGCATCATCACCTCCGCATGTGAGAATGAAGTTTTCTTTTTTCAGAGAGAACTCTTCAGCCAGTGCTTCAAGAAGGCCATCATACTCAGGATAAAGCTCATACCCTTTCACCTGTCCTAGCTCTTTCATGACCTTTTTTGAGCAACCATAGGGATTTTCATTGAGGTCCATTCTCTGCGCATTTATCCTGTTGCTCCTTACCCTGTATGGCTCTAAAGCTTTCAGCTCTTCCCTCAAGCTACCACCTTTTTCAGCTCATACTCTAAGAGGTCTGTTGCCCCCAATCTTTTGAGCATTGGAATGAGCTCCTTCACCTCGCCTTTTTTAACAGCTACTTTAACAGCATAGCCCTCATTGTTGTAGAGGGGAGCAATCGTTGGGGCACGCATACATGGAAGAACCTTGATAATGTCCGTAAGCTTTTCATTTGACACGTTCATCTCCAGCATCACCCTCTCTCTGGCGTCTAGCACGGATCTGAATAGTAGCTTTAGCGTTTCTATTTCGTCTCTCCTTCTCTCGAGCGCGCTTTTGTTAGCTATGAATCCTGTTGAAGATTCCATGAGCGTATCGATAGGCGTCAGGTGCTGTTCTCTTAGTGTTCTGCCAGAAGAAGTGTTGTCTATTATCATATCCGCATCCTCTGGCGGAAAAGCCTCCGTTGCCCCATATGTCCTTATTAAAACATAGTCAAAGCCCTCTCTATTCAGATACTCCCTCGCAAGATTTTCGTACTCGGAAGCAACGACTATCTTCCTGCGTAAAAGTTGCTCTTTGCTCGTCCCCTCTGGCACAGCAGCTACAATTTTAACGGGGTCAAAACCCAGATCCAGGATCACACATACATCAGCTTTGCTCTCTTCTATCCAGTCAAACCCGGTAAATCCTATATCATGAGAACCCATTTCTATAAGCTTCGGTATATTCTGGGGCTTCATAACCTTTACATTCATATCAAAATCCTTGTTTATCAACCTGTACATTCTTTCAGAAGCTCTTTCAACATCTATCCCCGTATCCTTGAAAAGCTCTGCGACCTTTTCATAAAGTCTTCCTTTTGGCAATACTACCTTTAAACTATCTGATTTTAGCTCAGTAAATTTCTCCATATCTCTTTCTCTCCCATTCTGTAACCTCTACCTTAAAATCATTCCACTCTTTTTCCTTCACAGATATATACCTTCTGAACAGATCTTTTCCTATAACTTTCCTGCACATATCACTCTTCTGAGACATTGCTATAGCTTCAAACAAAGAGCTTGGAAGAGGTTCTATACCCCTTTCGCTGAGTGCGGAGCTGTCTAAAGAATATATGTTCTCTTCCCTCGGTTGAGGTGGTGTTATCCTGCGCTGAATCCCATCGATCCCTGAAGAGAGCATTAGAGCAAAAGCCAGATACGGGTTGCATGCAGGGTCAGCACACCTTATTTCTATCCTTGCGCTATCCTCTTTTGCGCCGAACCATTTAGGAACCCTTATAAGAGCGCTTCTGTTCATAGACCCCCATGATATGTAAACAGGGGCCTCAAAGCCCGGGACAAGCCTTTTGTATGAGTTAACCGTCGGGCAGAGAAATAAGCACATCTCCTTTATGTGCGCCATCTGCCCTCCAATAAAATTGTAAGCCAGAGCAGATAGGCCATATTTATCCCCTCCATCATAAAAAAGATTTTTCCCTTTGAGGTCTGAAAGGCTTTCGTGCACGTGCATCCCGCTGCCAGGAGCGCCTCTGAATGGCTTTGGCATGAATGTTGCCACAAAGCCTCTCATCTGTGCTATCTTCTTTACTGCATACTTTAAGGTTATTATTCTATCCGCTGTTGTTAATGCCTCTCCATAGTTAAAGTCTATCTCATACTGCCCTCTGCCAACTTCGTGGTGCGCAGCCTCTGCCTCTATACCAAAGCTCTTCAGCGCTCTCACAATCTCCTTTATAAGAGAATAGCCTGCATATGAAGACATATCGAAGTAGCCTCCCGCATCTAAGGGCGAGAGATCCTCATTTAGCAGATAAAACTCCGGCTCAGGTCCAACATTGTATGTGTAGCCAGAA
>JAXHST010000008.1:0-4346 GCA_034190325.1 Thermoplasmatota archaeon | reverse complement strand
TGCGGAGTTCACTGCAGATACTTTTCCGCACAACTATCAGTGGGCTGTTTTCTGCGGGCTTGAAGAGCTTTTGACACTCTTTGAGCATAGAGCTGTAGATGTTTATGCAGTCGATGAAGGCACGATATTTGTAAATAAGGATAGGAAGAGAATAAGAGTGCCTGTTGCTTATGTTGAGGGCCCTTACGGCTCTTTCTGCGAACTGGAAACTCCGGCTTTAGGATTGATCTGTCAGGCTTCGGGCATAGCAACGAAAAGTGCAAGGATAAGAAAACTTGCGGGTAGTAAAACTGTTTTATCTTTTGGCATAAGGAGAATGCATCCAGCTATCGCGCCAATGATAGATAGAAGCGCATACATTGGTGGTTGTGATAGCGTCTCAAGCATAGCTGGAGCAAATGCCATAGGCAAAGTGCCCGTAGGTACAATGCCCCATGCCCTTATGATAATGTTCGGTGATCAGAGCGCTGCCTGGAAAGCCTTTGATGAGACAGCTGATGAGAGTGTAGCGCGCATAGCTCTTATAGACACATACTATGATGAGAAGGCAGAAGCACTCCTGGCTTGCAAGGCCCTTGGAAAAAAGCTTACAGGCGTAAGATTGGACACTCCAAGCTCAAGAAAAGGGAAGATGGAGGACATAGTAGCAGAGGTGAAGTGGGAGATGAACATAAGGGGATTTGAAGCAAAGGTTATTGTCTCAGGCGGGGTTGATGAAGAAGAGGTATTAAAGCTCAGAGATCTTGTTGATGGTTTTGGGGTTGGAACATGCATAAGCAATGCTCCGACTATCAATTTTGCCATGGATCTTGTTGAGAAAGAGGGCAAACCCGTTGCTAAGAGAGGGAAGCTCGGGGGAAAGAAGCAGTGGTTTCGATGCGACCACTGTTTCAACTTTGAGGTTCTTCCATGGGGTGCAGAGCCACCACAGTGCTGTGGTGAGAGGATGAAGCCTATGCTGAATAAAGTTATTGAAAAAGGGAAGAGGATTTACGCTTCAAAGAGTGCTGAGGACATACGTAATTATGTATCGAGCCAGATTGCTTGTGTAGAAGAAATACAATGAACTTTTTGCTTAAAGCTTTTCTGTTGATGCTTCCAGCCTACATCTCAAGCCCGGGGGCAGTGCTCTCCAGGGGAAAAATGCCCATAGATCTGGGTAAAAATTTCTTTGATGGAAGAAGGATCCTGGGCAGGGGAAAGACCTTTGAAGGCTTAGCTCTGGGGACGCTTTTAGGCTTTATCGCCGGCGTCATAGTTGAGCTATATTTTGGGCTCTATGGCTCCTACTTTAATATATTTCTTCTTTCATTTGGCGGGCTTTTTGGTGATATCTGCAATTCTTTTTTAAAGAGGAGGCTGGGTAAAGGGCAAGGAAAAAAGCTTCCTGTGCTTGATCAGCTCAACCTTGTTTTTGGCTCATGGTTTCTGTGCTTCGTATTCAGTAGAGGCTGGTTTTTGGAAAGCTTTAATTGGTATATAGCCATAACAGTATTGATAATGACGCCACTGCTTCACAGGGCAGCCAATATGGCTGCCTATAAGCTGGGGCTAAAGGATGTACCATGGTGAGGTGATGATATGAAATGTGAGATATGCGGGATAAATGAAGCAAGGTATGTGTGCATAAGCTGCAAGAGAAATGTTTGCGCATCATGCTACAGGTCCATGCTCGGGCTTTGTACTGATTGCGCTCCGGTAGCGCCACTGAAGGAAGAGAACGTAGAGGAGCTAAGATCGCTTGTGAGCAATTGTGTTAAAGAGGGGGATTTTGTTCTGACGAGCGGTAGAAAGAGCAACTATTATGTTGACATAAAAGGTCTCATAACACAACCAGCAGCTCTTCAGCTCCTTGGTAGGGAGCTATCCTGGCGGGGAGTAGGGTATGATGGATTTGCCGGTGTTGAGCTCGGAGCAGTGCCGCTTGTTGTTGCTGCCTCACTCTACTCTGGAAAGCCCTATGTGATAATAAGGAAAGAAAAGAGAGAGCACGGAGTTGAAAAAGAGCATATGGGGCAGATTGAGGGCAAGAGGCTATGTATAATAGAGGACGTCACAACTACAGGTGAAACCGCATTGCGTGCTACCAAGGTGATACGAAGTAACAGGGGCTATGTTGATAGGGTTGTTACTGTTGTTGATAGAGAAGAAGGGGCTGAGGAAATACTCAAGAGCAACAAACTGGAGCTTGTTCCCCTATTTAGAATAAGCGATCTCAAGAATGGGTGAAATAAAGATTGGCTATGATCCTGCAATAAAAACAAAAAGCAGGAAGGGGCTTGAGAGTACTGATGCAGAGGGCTTCAATTGATCTTTCCATATCATATAAGGGCTGAGCAGCAGGAGTTAATCGATTTTGTATCCTCTCATGTTGATAAACCGCTTTGCATAAACGCCACCACAGGTTTCGGGAAGACGCCCTGCATACTCTCTGCCCTCCTGCCTTTTCGCAAAAGGATAATATGGGCTGTAAGGACAGGGAATGAGAGCGATAGACCTGTTGAGGAACTTAAAGCGATAAACAATTTTTTCGGCCTTTCATACAGAGGGAAAAAGGACATGTGTTTGCTCAAGGAAGGGCTTGATTATGATACTGCTTCCTACTTCTGCAAGAAAAAGATGAAGGATTGCGTCTTCAACAAGAATCTATCTGACTTTTCTTTTTCGCCGGAAGAGCCCCTACTCTACTCTGAGCTTTTGAAGATAGCGAAGAAAGAAAAGATTTGCCCCTATTATTTCCAGAGAAAGCTTTTACCGTATGCAAGAGTTATAGGCCTGAGCTACAATTACATCCTTTCTGCTGCCGGTTACTCTCTTCGCTCCACTTTTCAATTCCATGATAGTTTTCTGGTGGTAGATGAGGCCCACAACCTTGAGCAGACAACCATAAATCTTAGCTCCGTTTCCCTTCGAAAGGGCGGTGTTGAGCATGCTATTGATGAGATAGAAGGCATGGATGATGAAGATGGTGAGGCTGCTCTTAAAGCGCTTTTAGAGGTTATGGAGCGTATAGAAGGAGAGAGCAGGGTTGATATGGATGGATTCCTCAGTGCTTTAGACCTCAGGGGTCTAGCTTCCAGGTTTATGGAATATGGAGAGAAAATAAGGGCTGAGAAACTTGAGCGAAATATTGCGCCAAGGTCATCGCTTTATCATCTTGGATCTTTTCTGCAGAGTGTTGAAGAAAAAGCCTCTGCTGAAGGTGTTGTTATGATAGCGAGCGATGAAAGCTTTGAGATATATGATATGAGAGCTCGAGAGCTCCTTTCGGGGCTATGGGGCCAGTTTTTAGGATGTGTTTTTTGCTCTGGCACCCTTGAACCTATAGAGGGATTCGCCGAGACCATAGGGTTAAGGGACTATGAAGGAAAGAGTTTTTATATGCCTTTCAAGGAAGAAAATGTGAAGGGCTACATAATAGAAGGCTTATCAACAGAGGGAGAGACTCTGAGCAAAACGATGGCTAACAGGTATGTGGAAGCGGTCTCATGGTTTCTTAAGCAGGGTAAGAAGAGCGCACTGTTCTGTTCAAGCTACAGGATAATGGGTGAGCTATTAAATGCTGGTTTGAATGCCGATAACATCTTTATTGAGAAACGCTCTATGAGTGGAGCTGAAGCAAAATTGATGCTTGAGAGGTTCAGGGAAGCAGAGCGGGGATGCCTTGTCGCAAGTGCTCAGGGCAGATTTGCAGAGGGCATAGATCTGCCTCAAGCTTTAGATTCTGTGTTTATAGCTGGTATACCATTTGAGAGGGCAACACTGAAAACAACGCTTTATATCAGGTATTACATGAACCTCTATGGGGCCAAGCGGGGAAGATACTATGCATACACTGTGCCCGCGATAAGGAGAGTTTCGCAGGCCATGGGAAGGGCTTTGAGAGGCTTAGATGATAAGGCACTCATAGTTTGCGGGGATGAGCGCTATGCAAAGCCTCACCTATTCCGCCTGCTCCCATATTACTTCAGAGCTGGCGCAAGAGTTATCAGATACCCGCCAGATGCGGGAAATAGTTGATGATGATGGCTGTTGCAAAGTTGTTTGTAAAATGCATGCCTATGGAAAAGCCCAAATCATTTGTTTTTTTCACTCCATAGCCCATTATGAGAGAAAACACAAATACAGCTATGATCTCATAGAGATTTCCATAACTTATGTGCGAGAGAGTGAAGACTATTGTTGTGAGCAAGATTCCAGCACGGTTCTGCATAAACCCCCTGAAGAAAAGCTCTTCACCGAAAGCTGTAAGCGCTGCCATGATAAAAGCCATGGGCACATTCATACCCTGCACCAATCCTATCGCGACAACATTTTCTGCGAGCTGAAATCCGAAGAGATCCTGC
>JAXHST010000079.1:0-2432 GCA_034190325.1 Thermoplasmatota archaeon | reverse complement strand
CTAACCATTTTGCATCATATGTCAATATTTTATAGGGAGGCTTGAAGAGGATCTCTGAAAGAGCTATTATCCTGTCGCCAAGGATAGCAGCACTTATCTCCCTTCCATCTATGTACTCCTCGCATATGGCTTCCTGCTTGTACACCTTCTTTATTTGCTCTATGGCTTTTTTCAACTCCTCGGGGTTATGAACTATAGAGGAATCATTTATGCCTATGCTTCCATGCTCTTTAGCAGGCTTTACTATCGCAGGGAAAATGACTTTTTCAGGCTCCCAGAGCTCTGGCACCCTGAGATCTTTTGTTTTCAGCACTCTTTTAGTTTCTATCTTGTTGTTGCAGAGCTTTATCACATCGCCTGTTGAGCCAGTGCAGGGTATCTCAAGCATCTCTGGCACTATATGCTCCTCCCCCTCATCGCCTATGCCCTCAGCCAAATTGAATGCGACATCAAATGAATTGATGTAAGAGAAATCCCAGGAGACCTTTATGGCCTCTGCTCTGTGACCCAGGGCTTTTAACTCCTCAACCACTGCCATAGCTGTTTCATATGGCTCTTTCTGCGCTATATGCTCTCTTTCATCCCTGAAATGCTCGGGCATGTTATATATAACAGCTACCCTCATATCTCCTCATGGCTGCATCAATTATTGCCCATATGATCTCATCATAGCTCATCCCGGCAGCATAGCATGCTCTGGGAAACCTTGAATTCTCTTCAGGATCCGGAGCCAAACCGGGGAGAGGATTTACATCTATGACATTCGGCTCTCCTTTTTCATCAAGACGCATGTCTATGCGGCACAGATCCCTGCACCTCAGGGCTCTGAAGGTCTCTATTGCAATCTTCTCTAACGCTCCCTTTAGCTCTGTATCTGTATGAGCTGGGCAGACAAGCTTATTCTCATCCAGATACCATTTTACCTCAAAACAGTCAAACCTTTTTTCTTCTGGCAGTGAAGAGAAGTCAAGCTCTATTATTGGCAGAACTTCAGGCTTATTCCCCAGGAGGGCAACCGTGAACTCTCTTCCATCAAGGAACTCCTCAACAATGAGAGGCTCCTTTAATCTTTTGATTAACTCTCTGGAAAGCTCTCTCAGCTGATCCTCGCTCTTTACCAGAGATCTCTCACTTATCCCTATGCTCGACCCCTCAAGCAGCGGCTTGATGAATAGGGGATACCTGAGATCTCCTATCTCTTCTTCACCATTCCATAGCACCTGGAATCTCGGAGTTGGTATGCCATAATAATGGAGGATCTCCTTCGTTCTTGCTTTATCCAGCGCTATTGCCAGTGTTGATGAATCTGAGCCAGTGTAGGGTATACCAAGCATTTCGAGCATCACTGGCACCTGTGATTCTCTTGCTCCTTTTCCTGTGCCCTCAGCTATATTGAATACCAGCGCCGTTTTCTCTTTCTTTCTCTCCTTGAGCTCCTTCAGCTTCTGAAGGCAATTAATATCTGCCTCTATGAGGGTTGTTTCAAAGCCTTTTCGCTCTATCGCTCTTTTTATGGCATATATTGTCTCTGGTTCATCATACTCTGCATCCTCCTCGCCTCTAGCCCCTTTAAGCTGGTTGAACACCATTGCTATGCAGATCCTGTTACGGGTTCCTGTAGGTAAATAATCTTCCTTCATAGTTCTTCAGCACTATCTTTTCCGCATCCAGTTCCTGCATGTAGTCCGGCAGTATGGGTACCTTGCCCCCGCCACCAGGAGTATCTATGACCAGGTGAGGAATGCATAAGCCAGTTGTGTATCCCTGTATCTTTCTGAATATCTCAAGAGCCTCCTGCACAGTTGTGCGAAAGTGCTCAACACCCTGAGAGGGATCGCACAGGTAGAGATAGTAAGGCTTCACCCTGTTCTTCAGGAGCTTCTGGAACAGCTCCTTTAGCGTTTCAGCATTATCATTTACTCCGCGCAGGAGAACAGTCTGACTGCCTAGGGGTATGCCTGCATCAGCCAGTATGGCTAGAGCTCTGGAGCACTCTTCATCTATCTCTCTGGGGTGCTCGAAGTGGATGTTTATGTATACTGGATGATATTTTTTGAGCATGCTCGCTAGCTTGGGGGTTATCCTTGAAGGTTTTGATACGGGCATCCTCGTTCCTATCCTTATTATCTCAACATGCTCTATAGCCCTTAACTCCGATAGTATATGCTCGAGTTCACTGTCTGTGCGCATTAAAGGATCCCCACCTGAGAGAAGGACGTCCCTCACCTCTCTGTGCTCTCTTATGTATTCTATTCCTCTCTCTATCTCGCCCATCGGGATCTCATCTATCCTGCCGACCTTCCTTTTCCTTGTGCAGAATCTACAGTACATGGCGCACTTCGAGCTCACGAGCAAGAGAACCCTATCAGGGTAGCGGTGCACAAGGCAGGAGGTCTTTGAATCTCTCTCCTCCATAAGGGGGTCCTCTCTAT
>JAXHST010000078.1:0-8024 GCA_034190325.1 Thermoplasmatota archaeon | reverse complement strand
GTGAAGATCGCGTAATCTTTAGATTACGAAAAAATCACGCCTGTTTCTGCTATGATGGTAATCTAAAATTTGTTTACGACGGAAATCAAGAAAACTTTAAATATAACAGAAGCAAATAAGCAATTGGTGATGGAAAATGCCAGGAAAAAAGATAATGGCAATGTTTGCTCTGGCCGCTCTGTTGCTCGCGGTGCCACTGGCTCTGGCACAGGTACCACCTGAGGCGCCTGAGGCGCCTGTCATAGAGCCACTTGCACAACCAGCAGAGCAGGCAGAAGAGCAGATAGAGGGAGAAGTCTCTGCTGTGGAGAACAACACAGTAACAGTATCTACAGCAGATGGAGAAGAGGGTGGTGCTGCTCAGCAGCAGGATGAGAATGAAACGCCTGTAGAAGAACCAGCCTCCCCAGAAGAAGAGGTAAGCGCGCCAGTCTCCGAGCAGCCCGAGGATGAAGCAGCCGAAACAGAGATGGATCTCTCAGCAGAAAGCGGTGAGGCTGCAGAGGGCAAGGTAACCGGAGTGAACACAAACAATAACATTCTGGTTATACAGACACCAGAGGGTGAATACCTTGCATTCCGCCTGACAGATGACACCGCGGTGGTGTCTGATGCGGGACAGGAGGCTGGTATAGAGGATCTCTCTTTCGGTGTAGACGTCTCTGTAGAATACGATGCACAGACAAAGAATCTCCTGGAGATAACGGTGCTTTCGGCACCTGAAGAGAACGTGAGTGCACCAGCACAGGAAGAGAACGTGTCACTGGAGCCTTAAAGGCTTCAGTGCCCGATCCTCTGAGAAAGGGGAAAGGAGAAAGAGTGCTGCCTGGAAAACTTGAATTTTTCTCTCCTTGCCCCCTCAGTGCTTCTATTGCTTGACTTCTATATCGTAGATTGTGGTCCATGTTGATGGATCATGGTACACAGCGGTCACCGTTGCGCCTTCGCTATCTGAAAGAACTGCAAAAGCTCTGCCTTCTTTGTCTGTAAAAGCTTTTTCTGGCACTATTCTTCCATAGGTGGTATACAGCTTTACTTCATAACCATTCCCTGCTGGTTGCCCGTGTGCATCCCGAAGTGTGACGATAACCTTATTTTCATCCCTGAATGATAGATCCATGGAAACGGGTTTTGCAGGATATAGTGTGATGCTCGTGCTTTCAGTGCTGGAATACACAGAGATGTTTAGAGAGTAGCCTGTGAGCACCGTGCCATTTTCAAGCTCCCCCCTTGCGAAAACAGAGTATTCACCGGGAGGGATGTTTCTTAAGAGGAAATATGATAGATCCTCTGGTGCTTTGATCTCCACAACCTCCGGGATGACAGGGAAAACAGAGACATTTGTTCCTGCTTCGATCACCACTCTCTCTTCAGCAAGCGCTTCACCTCTCTCAGCTTTGAGAGCGTGCTCTCCAGGAAAAAGGCCGGAGATCACAAAACTTCCCTGGATGTCTGTGGGCTCAGTTATTCCATCCATCCTTATGGTGCCGCTAACAGGTTTTCCCGCAGCATCTAAAAGTTGCCCTGAGATCGTCCCGGTGTATTCGTTCATCTGTTCTGCATTGTGCTGCAGAAATGCGGTCTCTTCACCATTGGCCAGAAGACCAGCGCTCTCTGCCTCCCACAGATCTTTTATTGTTTTGTTGGTGAGGTAAACCGTGATATTTTTCACAGGATCCCCATTGTAGGCTTTTATTGAGCCGGAGATACCACCTGTCCCGGCCGTCTGCAGCATCTCTATTACCTCCCTGCTCGGGATCACAAAGTTTATGTTTTGTCCACGCACAGCTGTAGAATTAGCAACTCCTATAACTCTTCCATAGACATCTATAACCGGGCTTCCGCTTGATCCGGGCGATATCGGTGCTGTTATCTGTATCGTTGTTCTATCCCCATTCGTTCTCACAGCAGAAACTATGCCGGTTGATACTGTGTTCTCATACCCCAGAGGGTTGCCTATGACTATAACACTCTCCCCCACCCTCGGGAGATCCTCGCGGAGAGGTATGCCCTCCACCTCTCCCTCCACCTGCAGAAGTGCCAGATCGCTGTTTGCATCTATAGCCAGTATCCTGAGCACTCTGTAAGTTTTTTCACCCTGGCTCACTATAGCACTGCTTGCGCCCTTCATCACATGCCAGTTTGTTACCAGCTCACCGGTGTCTTCAACAAAAAATCCTGTGCCAAGATTCAGTGTTTTTCCGTTTGAGTCATACGTTTTAACAAGAAAAACTGAAGGAATCGCTTTTTCAACTGCTTGCCCTAGATCCAGCTGAGCGTTTGCGCAGCTCACCATTGCCAGCATTATGGTTATGATCATCAGGATGAACTTCATTTTTATCAGATTGCCTTTTTGGATAATATCTCTTTTCCATACACATCCTGGAGCGAGCCAAAGTATAAATAAAAGGAAGTTGTATATGATACATTATGAAACAGCTGCTTGTGTTATTGCTACTGATCTCGCTTGCAGTAGCTCAGGATGTTGCTGCGCCGGAGCCTCAGACTGCCGCGCCGGAGCCTCAGACTGCTGTAGAGCAATGGGATAACTCGATTCTGGTGCCGACAGGGAAGGAGAGTACCGTAGCCCTGGACTACATCTCAAGCGGAGACAGGATCGTAGGGGCTTTTAAGACAGCAAATGGTGAAAAGATCAACTTTTTTATCACCCGGGAGAGAGCAGGGCTCGAGCCTCCTCTAGACCGCCAGTACTATATAAGTACGTATGAATTCAACGCTACGGTTCCGTTTGCGACAGACCCGGAAACGGATGAGAGCATATCAGAAACGACCACATACCTGCTGGTCTTTAACAATGAGGCTGGTAGCAGGGATGTTACGGTTCATTATAGAGTAAAAATAGAGAAACCAGAAGAACAGGAGAGGGGAAGCATTTTTGATAGATTTAGAAGAAGTTAGCTCAGAGCCAGAGCTCAACCTCATCCTCATCCTCTAAACCAAGCATGCTTCTCAGCCTCTTTTCATGCATTACCTCTATAACCTCTTTCTCGCTGGAGAGCAGAG
Source organism: Thermoplasmatota archaeon (assembly GCA_034190325.1). Lineage (GTDB taxonomy): Archaea > Thermoplasmatota > UBA186 > UBA287 > UBA287 > UBA287. Next base: position 5,000 of record JAXHST010000078.1, on the reverse strand, counting down.
GCCTTACCACAAAGCACTTTACCTTTTTTTCATTGTGCAGGAGCACTGCTTCGTAACAAAGGACATCACCATACCTCTCTCCTTCCTCCGAAAAGCCCTCCAGGACACATGCTGGTTTTTCTGGTAATCTAACTCTAACTTTTGTCCTTATGTTGAGTGTTCCGGGATAGGGTATAAAACCCAGCTTTTCCCTTATCTGTTTTGTATAACCTTCTCTCAAAAGAAAATATTGCCCCTCCTTCAACCCTCCGGTAACCACGCCTTTGATCCTGATTTTTTCTTTTGCTCTGTTCATCATATCATTCTTTCTTTTTTCATCGTCTGCAGTGTTTTCTCCCCCTCTTCTGTGAGACGGAGCTTCCCATCCTTCTCTTCTATCAGCTCGTTGTCCGTGAGATCTTTGAGGGCTCTTTGAGCCTGGGCAAGCATAAGGCGCTCTTTTTTTGCTATCTGCTCTATGCTGTCTGCACCGCTGGCTACAGCGGAAAAAATCGTTTTTCGCACCTTGTTTGAAACAATAAATCCCTCTTTCATGCTCTAATATATTCTTATTCATTTATAACTTCTTTCCATATTGGTACTCTCTCTTTTATCCTGTCCATGATCCAGCTGCAGGCCTCAAAAGCCTCTTTTCTGTGCGCTGAAGAGACCGCTACAACCACCGCAATCTCACCAGCTTCAACAATGCCATAGCTATGGACTATCGATACGTTCAGGATACTGAATCCTGTGCAGGCCTCTTCCGCTATCTCTCTGAGGGCCTTCTCTGCCATTCCTTCATAGTGCTCATACACGAGAGCCTTTACCCTGTGCCTCTCGCTTCTCACCGTGCCAATGAATGCAACAACAGCCCCCGCCTCAGGATCTTTAACCCTCTCCACTTCTTCCTGATAGTCAACTTTTTCTGCCAATGAAATCCAGATCATCCACAGACCTCGCATCCCTCTTTTTTTGCTATCCTTATCTTCTGAAACTCATCCGTTTCAAGATCCATGAGCAAAAGCTCATCCCTCAGGCTCTCTTTTCCCGTTATGATCTTGATTGCTTCCATCCCCTCCATGCAGCCAACAACTCCTGGAGTAAAGCCTATAACATCGAGTTCTCTCTTTTCTGCGGATAGTCTTTCAGAAAAAACGCATGCGAGACATGGCCCCTCTGGTCTAACTACCATCAGCTGCCCGCACATATCCTCAACAGCTCCATGTATGAGGGGGATCTTTTCTTCAACGCATGCTCTGTTCACAACAAACCTCGCTCCCCAGTTATCGAGGCAATCAAGAACAACATCACTCCCTTTTATGGTCTCTCTGGCGTTTCCTGCATCAACCTTGATATCCATTGCCTCCACAGATATCTCTCCGTTTAACCTCATCAGTCTCTTTGCGGCAGCGGCGCTCTTTTTCTTTCCCACGTCTTTTTCCGTATAGATCACCTGCCTGTTCAGGTTTGATAGCTCTACCCTCTCACAGTCCACTATCCTTATCCTGCCCACACCCGCTGCAGCAAGGTAAAGGAGGGCAGATGATCCCAGCCCTCCGGCCCCGATAACGGTAACTGTGCTCCCGGCAATCTTTTTTTGCTTATCTCTACCAATGAGCTTTAGCTGTCTTGAGTATCTTTCCATCTACTTCCTCAGCTCTTCTAAGATCTCCTTTGCTCTGTCCACCCTCACTTTTTTCTCGTTTGCCATCCTCTCCGCAACAACGTCTATCTCCTTTTCAACTGCCCCAGCCATTATGGCTATGTTCCGTGCATGAAGCTCCATATGCCCCCGCTGTATGCCCTCAGAGGCAAGGGCTCTCAGAGCAGCGAGGTTCTGAGCCAGGCCTAGAGAAGCCATCACACATGCAAGCTCCTGGGAGCTTTCTACGCCCAGGATCTTCAATGAGAGCTTTGCGACGGGATTGCTGGAAGTTGCTCCACCTATCGTGCCGCAGGCTATCGGCAGCTCTATCGATCCTACAAGGTCCCCATCCTCATTCTTTGAATACTGGGTCAGGGAATGATAGCCGCCTAGGGAGGCATAGGTGTGCGCACCAGCTTCAATAGCCCTGAAATCATTGCCTGTAGCAATAACAAGAGCATCTATCCCGTTCATCATGCCCTTATTGTGGGTGGCGCACCTGAAGGGATCAGCATTTGCGAACTCGAATGCTTTTATAATGCCATCAACAACTTCTTCACCACCCAGCATATCCTTATCAAAGACCGCCCATGCTCTTGCCAGCCTGCGCATCGCAAGATTTGAGATTATGCGCAGCAAGTATCTTCCCTGAGCGATCTCTGCGACGAATGGAGCAACGGTCTCGCACATCGTGTTAACAGCATTAGCTCCCATGGCATCCTTTACATTAACCAGCAAATGGACTATGAGCATTGGTCCAGAGGGCGTATCTATGACCCTTGCTTCTACGTCCTTTACTCCACCACCGAGTCCAACAAGGACCGGATCGCACTGGTTTGCTCTTTCGATGATCTCTTTTTTCCTCTCAATCACCCTGACCTTTGCTGCGAAAGGATCCTTCACATCTGTTATCTGGATCTGCCCTATCATCACAGGCTCATCCCCTGTAGCATGGAAACCTTTTGTCATCCTTGCGATATTGCTCGCAGCAGCAACAACGCTCGGCTCCTCTATCACCATTGGTATGAGATAGTCCTTACCGTTTATGGTGAAGTTCGTTGCTATGCCCAATGGGAGCTGCATGAGGGCTATGGTGTTCTCAATCATCCTGTCAGCGCTCTCGATAGTGAGTGCCGCTCTGAGCTCCTCTTCGCCAAGCTCCAGCATTTCGGCCAGCTTTTTTCTTCTCTCCTCCACACTCAGCTTGTAAAAACCAGAGAGCTTTGATGTTTTTTCCATATGGGTTATTGATCTGTTGCATAAAAAATTTTCCACAAAATGGCACTATCTAAAAATCTGATGATAAACCTTCTTTTCAACAGATCTTTTTAAGCCCCTGAAAGAGGCGTAACGTTTCATCATCGCTGGCCTGGGCGAGGCTGACAAATCAATCATAGAAAGAGCAAAGTGTTAGCTGATCCTGGCGTTTATCAGTTCGTTCTTTCATTGCGGTCGTAATGAAAATAATCTTTTCAGACAATGGATTCGTTTTCAATATTCTTGTGCAAAACTTTATACATATCCAAGTTCATTCATATGACGGGGGTAAAAAACCATGAAAAATGATGAGGAAAAAAAGGACGAAGAAAAAAGCTTCTTTAAAAGGCTCTCCGGTGACAGCAGTTGTTGCGGTGGTCGAAGGATCGTTAGCGTGCGGCAGATTGATGTGGGCGGCAAAAAGATTGGAATAAAGGGATTAGACGAGACATTAGAGGGATACTATTATGCCGGAAATAAGCCAGAGGATTTGACCGGGGACGAATTGATCGCTGCACTTGGGCAAATGAACCCCATTGAGGAAGGTAGTGAGGATGCGTATAAAGAAGCGTTCTTGAGGGAGTATCGAAAGTATTACGAGAGCAGAAAGAAATAAGACAAATCGAGGTATGTTGATATGACTAAATGTGAGATGTGTGGTAAGGAAGATGTGCCGCTACTTCTAGCAAGCCATCGAGATCTTGGAAATATATACCTGTGCAGCGAGTGCTGGGGAAAGAACTGGCGTAGCCTGCTCTCCCAGGGAGGAGGCGAAGGAGATAGCGGTGGTTGTTGCTAGCAGGTGAAGAGATGAGTTTAGAAGCAGGAGTGCGTGAAGACGCTACCGACAGATTGGCGAGATTGATGGGCGATGTGGATGAGGCTAAATGTGCCGTTAAAAAACTTCGGTCGCTTACAAAAGTGATAGAAGACGATGATTTAGATGCGGAGGTCGATATTTTAAAGGCGATGGGGGATCCATGTCGCCTCGCAATCCTGAAGTTTTTGAGAGAGGGAGAACGCTGCGTTTGCGAGATGATGATCGCATTGAACAGGCCCCAATCTTCCATATCTCATCACCTCTCCATTTTAAAGGATGCCGGGTTGGTAAAGGAGCGGAAGGATGGAAAGTGGTCGTATTATAGGCTATCGGATGGGGCGGTAATCGAGATGATAAATCAGGTGAAGTTGTTGAGGGGTAAGTAATATGACGTTTGTAGAGAATTTAACCACTGCTGGCTGGTTCTTTATCCAGATAGCATTAGAATTGACGATTCTGTTCATCGTTATAACATTTATCGTCGGGATGATTCAGGAGTATCTTCCCGCAGAACGGATAAAGAAAAGCCTGGAGGGGCGTAGTAAAGTCGCTGGGAGCATGCTTGGAGCAGGATTTGGTGCTCTTACGCCATTTTGCAGTTGTTCAACGATTCCACTCCTCCTCGGAATGCTTGAAGTCGGAATACCTTTTGGCATCTGTATGTCGTTCTTAATCGCTTCTCCGATCTTAAATCCGATAATTGTATCGCTATTTGCCGTATTGCTCGGCTGGAAGATCACGGCCATTTATGTGATCCTCACGTTCATTGCTGCGGTCGTTCTTGGCATGATATTCAAAAGGCTCGGATTTGAAGACCAGATAAAATCTGTGGCTGTAGTCGGTGGAGGAGGGGATTTACAGGTCGATATGGATGTCAAATCGAGAATTAACCGATCTGCAGGATTCGCATGGACGCTCTTCAAACAACTGATTCCATATCTTCTAATCGGTGCCGGGATCGGTGCCTTCATCCATGGATTCGTTCCAGAAGGATTTTTTGCCGGGTTTGCTGGTGCGGATAATCCATTTGTCGTTCCAATCGCTGCTGTTATCGGCGTTCCGATGTATATAAGGGCAGAAACGCTCATTCCAATCGGTTTTGCACTGATAGAGAAGGGTTTAAGCATCGGTGCTGTGATGGCTCTCGTTATAGGCGGTGCCGGGGCGAGCATCCCGGAGGTAGCGCTCCTTTCCGCGATGTTTAAAAAGAAGTTGCTGGCTGTGTATATCATCACGATTTTTGGCATCGCGGTTGTGGTTGGGTACGTATTTAATCTTCTGGTGACAATGCTCTAAAAG
>JAXHST010000077.1:0-16535 GCA_034190325.1 Thermoplasmatota archaeon | reverse complement strand
ACTCAGCATATAAAACCCTTTGAGCTGTAGAACCGAACAAGATTTATAAAGCGTCAGAAAGCTAACCCCCATGCATGCAGATGGCAGCTTTGATAGATTGGTGGGGTATAACCTGATAAGCGCAGAGAATGGTGAAAGCACCGTTGAGCTTGAGGTTAAAGAAGCGCTCAGGCAGAGGTTTGGTCTCCTGCATGGTGGTGCTATAGCTACACTGGCGGACTACTGCATGGGCACAGCTTTTTACTCCATGGGGGAATGCACAGCGGTGACGGCACAGATGGACATAAACTACATAAGCTCCGTGAAAGAAGGAAAAGTAACAGGATATGGAAGGGTGAAGAAACCTGGCAATAAATTATCTTTCTGTGAATGCGAGATAAAGAGCAGCTCAGGAGAGCTTGTAGCCACAGCAACTGGCGTATATTACAGAATAAGTTAAATCAATTTCTTTACGTCTATCTCCAGAGTTTTCTGAACCCTGTAGTTTTCCCATATGCTTAAGCCAAAAGCTCTTTCACTCTCTCTCACAAAGCTCTCTGCATTTATCTCCCTTTTACCTGAAAAATCCAGCATTGCTGTGCGCCTGTAAACAACAACCTCTCTCTTCTCACACCCCCGCTTTTCTATCATTCCCTCCAGAAGTTTCTCGAGAAGCTCTCTCTCTTGATTGCTAAGGTATCTCTTTGTTGATAAAAAAATTCTGATGCGGTACCTGTAAAGCTTCTCATCCATGAATCATATTGTTTTTCAAACTCTATATAATCTCTCAAAACAAAAGGATTTATATCTACAAAGCGGATTATATCTGTGATCCTTGTTCTATGTGTCGATAGGGATGATGATCTCAGAAGAAAAACAGGCATTCATTCTCCTGTTACAGGTAAGGAAGAAAGCTTAAAAGCTGCAGTAGCACTCGGGACCGCAGATCCTGAAGAGGCGGATACGAATGCGATATTCGGCACAATAAATATTTATGATGATCTGGTTAAGAAAGGCCATGATGCGGAAATAGCCATAATATGTGGCAACAGGTCTGTGGGTATTGAGAGCGACAGAGAAATAGCAAGAGAGCTTGAAGAAGTGATAGCTAAAACAAATGCTGATGAGGTTTTCCTTGTGAGTGATGGCGCAGAAGACGAATATATACTCCCTATAATAACCTCGAGGATTAAAGTAGCATCCGTAAAAAGAGTCATCGTGAAACAGAGTCGCAACATAGAAGATACCTATTACATAATAAAAAAGTTCTTTGAGGACGAAAAGACCCAGATAAGAATCGTTGTTCCAATAGCACTCATCCTTCTTGTTGCGGGATTGTTTGAGATCCTCAGTAGAATGGAGCTCACCCTTATGCCAATAATCGCAATACTCATTGGTGTATACCTTATCGCCAACCCAACATACAGATTACTCAATTACGTCTGGAAAAATATAACAACGGGCAAGATATCTTTTTTTATGCAGATCATAGGTGCGATAGCTCTGATAGGAAGCTTCATCTACATCTATAACTCCATAGTGACCTCAACGAGTTTTGAGAGGTGGACCTATAATGAAATCCTCTCTTTCGTGGAAAGGGAGATAATATGGGTGGTGATAGCACTGGCGATAGGCGGCGCTGGGAGGGTTATAGAAGCGTACATCACAGAGAGAAGGATTCTCATCTCTTACTGGGTGTTTTTCTTCTCCATTGCAGCCCTCTGGTTTGTGGTTACGGGCTCTGCTGACATAATAAGGTACTCCATAGAGGGCATACCCTACACCTCAGCTATTTTTATACCCGTGGTGATAAAGATAGCTCTGGGCATGGGCATAGTTGCCGCCGGTGTTGTCTCTTATGGATACCTCAGAGGAAAGATAAATGCAGAAAGAACAGACTCTGATGGAGAGATAAAGAGAGCAAGGATAAAAAAATAAGGAATAAAACCGATAGGGATTGTGACTCTCTCCGGCATTCTGGCGCGCAGGATCGTTATTCGATGCAATGGAGACGAGAAAAAGATAAGCTATCTTAGCTCTATTATCAACATCGCAGCAAACTGCCTGCTTTTTTTGATAAAGATCATAACAGGACTTATCATAGGAAGCATAGCTCTCATAGGGGATAGCATAGATACGCTCTTCGATGTTATTATAGCTGCAGTCGTGCTCATAGGCTTTTTTGTAGCCTTTAAACCCCCGGATAAAGAGCACCCCTTCGGGCACGGGCGTTTTGAGAGCATAGCCACGATAATGCTATCTATGCTTCTCATGATCTCCGGTGCAGCTCTGATATATAACAGCAGCTCAAGACTCTTTATGCACTTTGTGATCTCCCTTGAGCTCTGGGTTATCGCTGTTGTGATATTCAATATCCTGTTGAAGTTTTTCCTTGTGCGGTTCTTTCATTCAATAAACTATGAGCTAAATAACGAATCAATTGAAGCGAGCGCTCTAAACTACCTGGGGGATGTGCTCAACTCCCTTGTTGTTCTGATATCTTTTATCATATACTATTTTACCGGCTTTGAGCACATTGATGCAATAGCAGGGATATTCATAGGGCTGATGATATTCTCCGTGGGCGTAAGATTTGTGAAGAGCGCATCATCCCAGCTCATGGGAGAGGCTTACACCGATGAATCTTTGAAGGATCTTGTTCTCTCTGTTGATGGCGTTTCCGGGGTTCATGACATAAACAAGCACTCCTATGGCAGAAGAGGAGTTCTGGCTATGCACCTGGAGGTTGATTCTGCTCTCAGCGCTGAAGAAGCGCATGCTATAAGTGAAAGAGTTGAAAAAAAGATAGGCGAAAACTATAGAGATATTGATAGCACCGTGATACACATAGAGCCTGTTCATACGGCGGAGGATGAAGAGATGGAAAAGAGGATAACGGAGATCATAAGGACGCACAGGGAGATAAAAAGCTTTCACAAGATAAGTGTTAAAGGGAGGATCACTTTTCACATACAGGTTGATAAGAACATGACAGTAGAGGGAGCACACAGACTGGTGCACGAACTCAAAGGGGAGATATCCTCATTTTTCACAGGTGAGGTTGAGGTGCATGTTGAGCCCTATTATAAATACGGAAGGGATAATTATAAATAAAGATATGTAAATCTCGTAATATGATCGAGGCAAACAGGGTTATGGAGATATTGAAACGCAGGATACTGGTTGATGGCTTTGATATAGTGATAGATTTTGATAAGAGCCATGGCAGCTACATCGTAGATGCAAGGAATGGAAAAGAATATCTGGACTTCTATACATTCTTCGGCTCTTCAGCTCTGGGCATGAACCATCCAGCTTTGAACAATGAAGATTTTAAAAACTACGTATTCAAGGCCGCTATCCACAAAGTAGCGAACTCAGACATATACACGCAATATTATGCAGAGTTTGTCGACACACTGGCAAAGATAGCCACACCAGACTACTTTAAGCACTTCTTTTTCATAGATGGCGGAGCTCTTGCTGTGGAAAATGCCCTGAAGATCTCATTTGATTGGAAGGTGAGAAAAAACCTTGCCAATGGAAGGGACGCTTCAGGAACCAGGATCGTTCACTTTAAAGAGGCATTCCATGGAAGGACAGGCTATACTCTCTCTCTTACGAACACAGCTGACCCGAGGAAGACCATGTACTTCCCGAAGTTTGACTGGCCCAGAATAACAAATCCAAAGGTAACCTTCCCACTGGAAGAGCACATAAAAGAGGTTGAAGAGGCTGAAGAGAGAGCAAGGAAGGAGATGGAGGCGGTGCTGAAGGATAGAGATGATGTCGCAGCGTTGATAATAGAGCCTGTGCAGGGAGAGGGGGGCGATAACCACTTCAGAAAAGAGTTCTTCCAGTATCTGCGCAGGGTTTGCGATGAGAACGATATTCTTCTGATATACGATGAAGTGCAGAGCGGGGGTGGCATAACCGGTAAGATGTGGGCACATGAGCACTTTGATGTGGCTCCAGACCTTCTGGCGTTCGGTAAAAAGCTTCAGGTGTGCGGCGTTATGGCAACAGAGAGGGTTGATGAAGTTGAGAAAAACTGCTTTGAGGAGGGCAGCAGGATAAACTCCACATGGGGAGGCAATCTTACGGACATGGCAAGAAGCACAAAGATACTTGAGACAATAAAAGAGGAAAACCTCCTCGCAAACGCCTCAAGGATGGGCAAAGAGCTAAAAGACGTTCTGCTCAGATTGCAGGAAGATTTTCCCATAATGTCAAATGTCAGAGGGTTGGGCCTGATGTGTGCCTTTGATCTGCCTGATGGAAAGACAAGAGACAGGCTAAGAAGCGCAGCCTTCGAGGAGGGTTTGCTTCTCTTAGGATGTGGTGTGAAATCTGTACGCTTTAGACCAGTTCTCTGTGTAACAGAGGAAGAGATCAGGGATATGGATAACAGGTTAAGAAAAGCTTTAAAGCGTCTATGAGGCTTTTCATCGAATCACAGGATGCTTACAGCAACATGGCAGAGGACGCTTCGCTGATAGAGCTGTCTGGTGAGCCTGTGTTGAGGCTCTACACATGGAGCCCAAGGGCTGTTTCAATAGGCTACTTTCAGTCGGTAAGCGATGAGGTGGATGAGGAGTTCTGCAGAGAAAATGGAATAGATGTTGTCAGGAGAATGACTGGTGGAGGAGCGGTGTTTCATGATGATGAGATAACATACAGCTTTCTTTGCCCTCTGAGCACCTGGTATGACATGACAGAAGGAAAGGGAAGGAATGTCAGGGATACCTTTGAGATCATATGCAACTGCATAGCTCTGGCTCTGAAAAACCTTGGTCTCAATGCAGGATTTGCAGGCATAAATGATGTGGAGGTGGATGGAAAAAAGATCTCCGGAAGCGCGCAGACGAGAAAAAAAGGAAGCCTGCTGCAGCATGGAACGCTCATATATGACATAAATGAAAACCTCATGTTCAGGGCTTTGAGAATAGGAAAGGAAAAGATATCAGACAAAGGTATAAAGAGCGCAGAAGCAAGGGTCACATCAATAAAGAGAGAGCTCGGAGACATAGGGAAAGAGAAGGTTATGGAGGCTCTTGCCGATGGTTTTGCCTATGGCTTGAGCATGACTCCTGTGCATGGCGGGTTGAGCAAGGAAGAGGAGAAGAAAAAAGAAGAGATGAGAGCGATCTTCATGAGCAGGGAGTGGAACTATCAGCGTTAAGAAGGGAGGAAAGCTGATAAGATGCAGTGCATCCTTCAAAAATGGAAGGATAAATAGCATAAGGATAACTGGTGATTTCTTTATTTACCCTGAGGAGAGCATGATCTCTCTGGAACGCTCTCTTTCGGGTAAGGGTGTTGTAGAGGCAAAAAAAACTGTAAGAGATTTTTTTGATGGGGTTGAAGCGATAGGTATATCAGCTAAAGATATCATAGAACTTATAGAAGAAGAGCAAATAAGGGAAAAAGATGCCACAAATAAATATTAATGGTAAAGCGATAGAGTACGAAGTAAAGAGGGGCAGAAGCAAGAATTATGTATATATGAAGATGAAAGAGGATGTTTTGGAGATCGTTTTGCCGAATGAAAATTGGCTATACTTCATTGACCCTGAGAGCATAGAGAGGTTTTACAGGAGAGCCTCAGCGAAGAAAAAGCTCATGAGCGAAGACGGCTTCTATTTCAATGGCAGATGGATCGAGGGTGAGGATGGTGAAAGGTTATTGCGAAAAGAGAGCAAAAAATATCTTGAGAGCGCCGTGAAAGAAGCTTCTACCTTTATGCATTTAAAACCTAAAGGTCTAAGAATCGTTGACACAAAGTACTGGGGGAGCTGCTCCGCTAAAGGCGTGCTCTCTTTCAACTTTCGCATATCCTGCTTGCCAGAGAATATGAGAGATTACCTTGTTGTCCATGAGCTCTCACATCTCAAATACTTCAACCACTCCAAAGCATTCTGGGAACTTGTTGAGCGGTTTTCTCCGGACTATAGAGAAATTAGAAAAGAGCTGAAGAACTTCAGATTTTGAATGATGGATAGATGGTGATAGTGGTCACAGTAGCAATAGGGGCCCCTCTGTGTCACAATCTCTGTGCGCTTCTGCCCGTTGATGCTGTTGCTAACTCTTAATATGCCCAGGGGAAGGGAGTAACTCTACATCTCAAAAGCTTAGATCAAAGACATAGTGCTCGATGCGGGGAGCTATCGATTTTATCCTGTTCTCTCTGATCTCCCTGATCTCTCTTCCATGCTCTTTACAGATGCTATCAATTCTTTTCAGAACTTCTTCTTTATCTCTGAAAGCCTCATGGTAGTGTATCACCCCTCTCTCTTTCAAAGAATCTAAAGCAAGAGGAAGAAATTCGTGTGTGCCCTTAAGATAGCCCATCACTATCCTGTCAAATTTTTCATTCAATGAAGGCACTATCTCTCTGTTGTCCCCAAGAAAAGGCTTTACCCTTGCTTTGTTGAGCTTTGCGTTTTCGCAGAGATAATGGAAAGCTTCTTCGTTTATCTCACAGCTGTAGACCTCAGCTCTTTTACCCATAGGCATAGAAAAATATCCTATGCCGGCAAACATGTCAAGTACCTTTTCGCCCTCTTTAACAACAGCGCCCATCCGCATCCTCTCTTTTTTGTTCCCGCTTGAAAACATAACCTTTGAGACATCCAGCTTGTACAATATGCCATTCTCTTTAGTCATAGTCTCTGTATTTTTCCCATAAATAACCCTTACCTCTGGCTTTCTCTTCAGCCCATGGATCCCTTCCTCAACCACAACCGTTTTTGCCCCAAGAACTTCAGCGTATATCTCACCAAGCTTTTGCTCATACTCTTCATGCTCGTCTATAGCCTTTAACACAACAACATCCCCCAAGATCTCCCAGTGTTTTGGCGGGATTATTGGGGGAGCTTTAGACCTTATCCTGTCATACGGTCTCTGCATAAGCCTCACCCGATTTGAATAGAGCATACTTGGTCAATGGTGGTGCAATGAGCTCGTTTATTATTGTGGAGGCAAGAACACCGTTCAAAAGCACAATGCCCATAGAGGGAAAACTCTTGCTTGCAAGAAGCGCTAGACCTATGGTGATGCCGGCCTTCGGGAGCAGCGCAAAACCCAGGTACCTCTGTATAACCTCCGGTGCCTTTGCCAGCCTGCCAGCAGCTCTCGTGCCAAGATACTTTCCTCCCCACCTCCCTATAACTATGAGCACCCCAATAGCGCCCGCTATCGCAAGGGCCTCTATCTCAAAGCTCATTCCGGCATACACGAAAAAGAGCACAAAAACCAGCTCTTCAATAGCATAGGTGGCTTTTATCGATCTACCACCTCTGTTGGCCACAACAAGCCCCATCATCATGCAACAGAGAATGTATGATAGAGAAACGCCAAAGATCTCGTTTATATAAATAAAGAGACCCACAATGGAGGTTATCACACCTAAAGTCCACACAAGGAGCTTTTCTCCAAAAAAACCCTCAAAGGATACCATCAAAAAGCCCAGCAGTGCTCCCACACACAGGGATACAGCTACCTCCAGGACGGCATGCAGGATCATTGTGGCCAGAGAGATTGTAGCCCCTGTGAGGGAGGAGGCAATGGCATTGCCTATGGCAAAGGCTATGAGAGCAAAAGCGTCGTCTATGGCCACAATAGCCAGTAAAGCTGATGTCATCGGTCCTCTGGCTCTGTACTCATGCACTATAGCTATGGTTGCGGCTGGGGCTGTGGCGCATGACATAGTGCCTATGAGGATGGCAAAAGCCAGATAATGGTTCATAGAAGGAAGCTCTATCAAAAAGGGAGAAAAGAGAAGCAAAACTAGAGTTGTGATCAAAATTGCTCCTCCTGCCTCAAACACCAGGAGAAGGGGAATAACCTTACCTAATCCAGCAAGCTCCCTTAACTTAAGCCCGCCACCAACCGTAAATCCTATGATCCCCAGACCAAAGTCTGTTATAAGGGCTAACCCCCAGCTTCCATGAACGAATTCGGGTGGTATTAGGGGAGAAAGATTGAGCAATAGCCACAGGGATGGGCTCAGGATTATTCCAGTGATTATGTAGCCTGTGATCGTGGGCAGCTTTACCTTTTTTATCAATAAACCCCCGATGAGACCTAGAAGGATTGTGAGACCTACTGCAAGGATCGGGTTGATCATTATCATTTAAGCAGCGAGCATGAGCTATACCATTCAAGTATTGTATTCAATGCTATTTCCCCCACCAATTTTTTTGATTCAACAACAGCAAGCCTGTTAATTCCATGATCCCCCATGAGGTCAAGGGCTTTTTCTACTTCATCCTCTGGCTTACAGCTTATAGGGTTTCTTGTCATAAGGTTCTCAGCAGTTTTAAGCTCCCTCTGCTGTATCGTCTTGAAGACCGTTACCCCCGTCACCCACGTCCTTCTGGGTATGGGACTTATAACCGTAAGAAAATCCTTATCTGTTATAATCCCTAGCAGTTTTTTGTCATCCTGATTGTTAACAATCCATACATGGTTTTTTGTTCTCAGCATCTTAAGCACATCATCTATGGATGCGTCAACCACGATGATTGGTACCTCTTTTGTCTCCACGCTTTTCATTATCTCCTTAACCTTTTTTTCATAAAACTCCTTCGGCACCATTAAACCAAAACCTTTTTTATAGCGTATATACTTTTCTAAATGTGAAGACTGAAGCACCGATCAGAGCGATCATACTGGTTCTTGCCCTCATCTCTCTGATAAAGGGGGATGAATTATGGGCGATAGCCGGATTCATTTCATTTTTTCTGACCTTTTTGCCAGCCATAGTAAATAGAGAATTCGGTGTATCGATAGGGGTTGAGCTCGAGGCCCTCATAATGATAGCTCTCCTCTTGCACCTCCTTGGCGGGGCTCTTGAATTTTATACACGATACAGCTGGGATTCTCTAACCCATCTTGTTTCCTCTATGCTGATAGCCACAATGGGCCTTGCGTCAATATATACAGTAGACAGATATGCTGATTCCATCCAGCTTACTCCTTTATCCCTGGCGTTTCTCACAGTAATATTCGCCATAGCCGCAGGGGTGCTCTGGGAGATTGGGGAGTTTGCTTCCGATGTCTTCTTCGGCACCTCTGAGCAGTACAGCTATTTTGATACGATACATGATCTGATAATAGATGCTTTGGGCGGAGCGTGCATAGCGATTTTTGCCCCGAGGTATGTGAGAAATGGAAGGATAGATAAGATGCTTGAGACAAACCTGAATGTTTCAAAGATAAAAAAACCAAATTTGCACTGGATGCTACCAGCCATTATGCTGATTTTTCTTGTCTACTTCATGCTAAAAAGGAGCTATATCTCCCTCTTTTTCTCATTCGTTCTGCTTGCGCTCTCTTTTTTTCCGCCAGTAAAAAAGACATCACTTGCCATTGAATCCCTATTTTTCATAGCGATCCTGCTCAGACTGCTGGATGATATGCTTGGTTCTGGTTATTCATACCCCGGTGTTATTGTTCTGATATCATTCATCTTTTCTTACATCTTAGATTCGCTCTATGGCTCAGGTCCCTGGTTCCTCAGTTTTCTCGTTCCGATAAATTCTATGTTCATTTCTGCCATGGTTGAGATCTTCAGATTTTTTATGGGTTTTTACATGAGCAACGGAGCACTTATGATGAACTTTGTCTATGTTGCAGCTATTTCTATTCCCGCCGGAATAGCGGGATGGGCCTTTAATGACTACATGCACGGAATGAAGAGGAGGTTGGATAGAGAATGAAGAAAAGTCTGAGCGGAGTTGATTTAAGAGCTTTGATCACCGAAATGCCCCAGGGCTATATAAAAAAGTTCGGAATCGCTGGCAAAGGTATGTTTGTCATAAAGGCTGGTGCGAAGAACATAATAATGAGGCTTGCTGGCTGGATGTACGTCTCTGAAAGAGAAACAGAAATAAAGAAGATAGATAGTCTGAGATACCTTGAAAACAGGAGAATAAGGGATGTAAAACAGAGTGGGGCTGATAGGGTAGTAACCTTTTCTCTCGGCGATATAGAGATCGTCGTAGAGCTCTTTGGCGGGGGAAATCTGATAGTCACAAAAGATGGCATCATAGACTTTGTAGCTAAGGCGAGGGAATTCAAAGATAGAAAGGTTGCGGTCGGAGAAAAATATGCGCCACCTCCTGGCTCAATGGACTTTTTTTCCATAAGCTTTGAGGATTTTTCAGAGGTGATAAAAAATGGGAGGTATGATACTGTTAGAGCTCTTGCCGTTGATCTCGGGCTTGGTGGGGAATACGCAGAGGAGCTGTGTGCAAGAGCCGGCGTTAAGAAGGAAAAAAAGGCAACAGAGCTCAGCAAGGAAGAGCTGGAGCTTCTGCATTCTGCTATCAGATCTATGGAGCCTGAGGGAGGGTATGTATACTATGAAAATGGCTCTGCTGTCAGCGTGATGCCCTTTGAAAGCTATCTCTATAAGGATCTTGAGAGAGAGAAGCACAGGAGTTTTTCAGAAGCCATAGAGGCGTATATAGAGAGGATGGGTAAAAAACCCGATAAAAAAAGCGAAGAGATAAGAAGGGCTGAAGAGGAGCTGAAGAAAACAGAAGAGATCATCAATGAGATCTATTCAAGGTATGATGAGGTTTATGAATCAAAAAGCTTTCATGATTTTACCTTTGATCCAGATAAAACCGTGGAGCAAAATATGCAGGTGCTGTATGAGAGAAGGAAAGCGATGAAAGAAAAGATAAAGGGGCTCAAGAGAGCAAAAGAAATGGAAAGTGCTAAGGAGAAGGAAAGGAAGGAAAAAGAAGGCAAAAAAATAAAAGAGAAAAAAACACAATGGTATGAGAGATACTGGTGGTTCTTCACAACTGAAGATTTCCTTGTGATCGCAGGAAAAAATGCTAGAGACAACGAGAGAATAGTCAAAAGGTATCTGACGGAAGAAGATTTCTACGCGCATGCTGATATCCATGGAGGATCCAGTGGTGTGATAAAGAGCTATGGTAGAGAGCCCTCTGAGATTACATTTAAAGAAGCATGTCATTTTGTCGCCTGCTTCTCAAAGGCATGGGGGAGCATAAGCAGCTGTGATGCTTACTGGGTAAGGGCGGAGCAGGTGAGCAAAAAGCCCCCTACGGGGCAATTCTTGCAGAAAGGGTCTTTCATGATCTACGGGAAAAAGAACTATTATAGAAGATTGCCCATGAAACTCACTGTTGGAGTTGTGAATATAAACGGCGAAGAGAAAGCAATGTGCGCGCCGGATATCAGGAGTGAAAAACGCGTTACAATAGTTACTGGAAAAAAGTCCGTAGAGCAGGCTGCAAGAGAGATCTCTGAGCTGCTGGGCGTTGAGGCAATGGATGTAGCAAAGGTTCTTCCAACGAGAGGTGTTGAGATTGAAAATACTCCATAAGGATCTCAGATACGGGAAGATAAAGATCTATGTAGACACGATGGATGATCTATGGTATTTGAAGAATGTGATAGAGCAAAACGATCTGGTAAAGATGCTCTCCTTCAGGAGCAAAGAAGGAGCATCAGATAAGCTTAGAGAGAAAAAGAGCGAAAAAGTGCCCATGCTAATAACGATAAATGTAGAGAGTGTTGAGTTCCATCCTTTCTCAAACTATCTGCGCATGAGAGGAAAGATAACAGAGGCTCCGGAGGCTATAGGGGAGTACCACACGCTAACAGTGCAGCCTGGATGCGATCTAACAATAATAAAAGAGTGGCATGAAAGCGAGCTTGCACTTTTAAAGGAAGCGGAAGAGAGCAGCAGGAAAGCAAAGCTTCTGATAGTTTCCATAGATGATGAAGAGGCAACGCTTGCGGTTGTAAGAGCCTATGGTATAGAAAAGATTGCTTCAATAAATTCCCATAGATCTGGCAAGCAGTTTGAGGATAAAAGTAACTGGCAGAAGGAATTTTTCGGAACGGTGGCTGCAGAGATAGAAAGAAGAGCAGATAATAACGTGGCGATCGTTGGCCCGGGGTTTGTGAAAGATTCTTTTGCAGAGCATTTAGGAAAAAAAGTGCTCATAGAGAGCACAAGCGATGAAGGGATGAACGGTGTAAAGGAGGCGATAAAGAAGGGCGTTCTGAAGCGAGCTGAGGGAGAGTTAAGGGTTGCTGAGGAGTATGAGCTTGTTGATGAGCTTTTGAGCCTTCTGAGAAAGGATCCTGAGCTCTGCGCTCTGGGTGAAGAAGCAAAGAGAGCACTCGAGATGGGGGCTGCTGAAAAGCTTCTGGTGCTGGATGAAAAACTTCACGATAGGGTGGAGCTTTTAGATCTGGCAAAAAGGACAGGGTGCAGGACATATGTGATAAGCTCAGAGCATGAAGCTGGAACGACGCTAAGAAGTTTTGGTGGAGTTGCCGCCATTCTCAGATACAGGGTCTGAGTATACCCTCTTTGCCACAGGGCCTATATACCCTTCAAAGTATGAGACAGCAAAGCGCATGAAATCCTCATTTGCGTTCAAGAGCCCCTTCTTAGAGTCATAGCGTATGGTAGCGCCATGCTCTCTATTGTATTCATCTATAGCTCTCTTTAATATTGTTATTGCAGAGCCCCCTATAAGCATTGATATCTTATTGAGAAAAGGGGGCATGTCCTGTTTAACGGTTATTCCGAGGCTTTTTATCATTCTCCACACAGGGATAGCTAGAAGCAATATTGTTGCGATTGTTATAACTGCCTGTGCATTATAAAAAAAGGTGCCAGAGATCTCTGAGGGGAAAAGGTAAAGCATGAAGGCAAAGGTTTGATAAAAAACATGCCAGAGAAGGAGAAATGAAGCGATTAGCGCAGGTGCTCTATAACCTGAGGCAAGCGAGCCATAGATCTCTGCAAGATTCTGATAAGAGCGAAAGAGAAAGAGAAAAGATGCTATTGAGAAAAGGAAGTTAAGGGATAAGGAAAGAGGGGCTTTGCCCAGAGAATAGTAAAGGGCAAACAATATAACAAGGAAAAAGATGGGTAAAGAGAGATCTCTTTTTTGAGCTCCAAGGGCTCTGCTTACTTCATCCGTCAGGAGGTAGAATAATATGGATGCTGCAAGAGAGAAGAATGCACCGGCAAGATTTATGCCGGATAGATAGATCCCGGAGCCCAGCGCAATAGATGCAGGGTTAATCACAGAGTCTATGGTTAAAAGGGAAAAAGAGAGAACAGCGCATATAGAGCCTGAGGCAAAAAGAAAAGATCTTATGCGAAAATACTTTTCAAGTTTTTTTGCGAAAAAATACACGAAGATGAATGGGACTATGTAAAGAAGAGCCATAAGAATGAAGCTCAGGATTGTAAAGAAGTCCATGAAGATATTCTCTTTACCCGTATATAAACATATACCACTCTAATTTTGGTCCTGCGCTTCATCTATTTCTCAGCTTCTGAGACGAGCGTTTCGAGATGTTCTTTCATAGCTATCTCACTCCTCTATCTGCTCCCTTTATCTATGTTCCTATGATCGCCGGATGTGCTTGAAGCTCATTATTTTACAGATCTACCGAGATCAAAAGCCTTTAGATTTACGTCAACATATCTCTCAGGCACGCTCTCAGCTATCGCTTCTTTCAAAATACTCTCACTGAAGGGCAATATGCCAGTGGTGCTGAGGGCACCGAGCATAACAACATTCTCTGTTAGCACAGACCCTGCCTGTTCTGCCAGCTCCGTAGCCTTCAGAGTTATCATTCTGTTTGTTCTCTTCCTTATCTCACTCTCAATCTCCTCAAAGGATAGCTGCCCCTCCTTCCCCTGGGACATTGCGAATGTGGGGATTAGCCTTCTATTGAGTATGACAAAGCCTTCTTCATCAATCTTTTCATAGCTTCTTAAAGATTCCATTGCCTCCAGCGCAATTAAACAATCCATCCTTCTGGTCTGTGCGCCATAAACATCCCCCATTCTCACAGTGCACAGAACGCTGCCCCCCCTCTGGCTCATGCCATGTATCTCCCCTATGACACAATGGATATTTGCCTTCAAACAGGCTTCACCCAGCGTATGAGCAGCAAGTATTACGCCCTGACCACCAACTCCTCTTATCTCTATCTCGCGCTTCATTCTCTCACCTTTATAGCCTTTCTCCCGCATACCTGCAGACACACACCACATCCGTTGCAGAGATCATCCGCTATCCATATCTTCCCCTCTTCCTTATAGAATGCGGGGCAACCAAACTTCTCTATACAGATGTCGCACTGATTGCAAAGGTTTTGATCTATCTCATAGATCTTTACCTCTGCGCCCTTTCTGCGTAGCTCTCTGTTCTCCAGCAGAATGCACGGAGCCCTTACGACGAGCACGCCCAGCTCTTTCTTATCGAGCATCTCCTTCATTCTGCCCCTGAGTGCTCTGAGATCGTTTCCATCCACAACCTCCACATTCTTAACCCCACAACCCTTTGCGATATCCTCAGGCAAGATTACAGGTAAATTACTGGCTACGGCGTTGTAAGGTAAGCCAGGTGTGGGCTGGTGTCCTGTCATCGCGGTTGTTCTGTTATCCAGCACAACTAGAAGGAAGTTTGCATTATTGTGTATACCATCTATAAGCGCAGGTATGCCCCCATGGTAGAATGTGCTATCCCCTATGAAAGATATTACCTCTTGATCTGTGCTTTTTGAGAAGCCACAGGCAGTTCCGACGCTTGAGCCCATGCACAGAAGAAAATCAGCGGCATTGTAAGGATCATTTAAGCCCAGGGTATAGCAGCCTATGTCATTCGGGAATATTGCTTTTCCTCTTGTTAGCTGTTTTGCTACATAGTACGCATTTCTGTGCGGGCAACCCGGGCATAAAACTGGAGGTCTTGGTGGGACAGTTATCCCCTCCTCTCTTTTCCTTTCCATCCCCATCGAGCCAGCAAACCTTTTTATCGCATCTTCAACAAGCAATAGATCAAATTCATAGCATCTGGGTAACAGATCCTTACCATGAATCTCTACCTTGAGGTCATTTTTTGCCTTAAGTGCAAGTATCTGCGTCTCAAGGAACGGCTCAAGCTCCTCCACCACAAGCACCTTTTTGCACCCTTTAAGGAATTCTGTGCACTTCTTTTCTGGTAGCGGGTGGGTGAAGCCGAGCTTCAGGATCTTTGCTTTTATGCCTGTGTTTTCCACAGCCTCCTTTACATAAAGATAGGATACTCCGCTTGTTATTATTCCTGTATCACCAGAGCCTTCAACAAAGTTCAGCTCACTGCTCTCGCTCATTTCCTTTGCCTTTTCCATTCTCGCTAATAGCTCTTTATGCTCCCTGTATGCAACCGCGGGCACTATGACAAAGCGTTTAGGATCCTTTTCAAAGTGCCCTTTGTGCTCCTCTCTCTTTTGCACTTCGCCAACAAGCACATCGCTGGATGTGTGATTTACTCTTGTTGTGGTTCTCATCAGCACAGGCATTTCAAGTGTTTCAGATAGAGAAAAGGCCTTTTTTGTCATCTCATAGCATTCCTGAGGGCTATCAGGCTCAAGCATGGGCACATTGGCTAGCAGAGAGTAATACCTGTTATCCTGCTCATTTTGCGAACTGTGCATTGAAGGGTCATCCGCACTTACAATAACGAGTCCGCCCCTCACACCGGTGTAGGCTATGCTCATGAAAGCGTCGCTGGCAACATTCAAACCCACATGCTTCATGCATGTTAGAGCCTTAAGGTTTGAAGCGCTCGCAGCGGCAACCATCTCCATTGCTACCTTTTCATTCACAGTGTACTCGTAGTACATCCCGTAGTCTTTCGCAACCATGGCAAGAGCGTCTGCGATCTCACTCGAAGGCGTCCCAGGATAAGCAGCGGCAAAGTCTATTCCCGCCTCCATAGCGCCACGCACTACTGCTTCATTGCCCAGCAATATCAATCTCCTATTCTTTTCTTCAATCAGCTTCATTTTTCACCTCCACTATCTTTGCATCAAGCACTATTGCTCTCTCCTCAGTTAAGAGCACAGGGTTGAGATCCATATCCTTTATGTCCTTCTTCTCAGCCGTATCTGCAACATTTAAGAGCAGGTCATAAAAAGCCTCATTAGCTACCTTGATACCTCTGAACCCATGGAATAGCTTTTTTCCTTTCAGGCTCTCAACAAGATCTATAGCGTCTTTCCTGTTTATTGGCAAAAGTCTGAAGGAAACGTCTCCATAGAGCTCCGCAAGGACTCCACCAATGCCGGCCATTATGAATCTCCCAAAATCCCGGTCCCAGCCTATTCCTACTATGGTCTCTATGCCTTTTTCCTCTATCATCTCTTCAAGAAGCAGGCTTTCATTCGGAAACTTTGAAGATAACTCTGCAAAAGCCTTCTTCAGCTCCTCCTCGTTCCTAACAAAGAGCACTCCTCCGACATCACTCTTATGCAGTATCCTAGCGGAGCATACCTTTAGGACCGCAGGATAATCTATGCCTTTCGCATCTTCCAAGCTTTTTATTATCTTTCCTCTGGGCACGTCTATTCCACAGCCCTTTAAAAGCATTTTTGTCTCAAATTCGTTCATGAAGACCTCCTGTAAAGAGCCGAGATAGCTCTGACACCTCTCCATATCGAAGGGTATGCCGGTATTCCAGCTCTCTCGAACCTTTTTATAGCGTCAACACTCATCT
>JAXHST010000076.1:0-18819 GCA_034190325.1 Thermoplasmatota archaeon | reverse complement strand
CAGGAAGTGAAGGAGAGCAGTCTAAAAATCTCTACGAAAGGTGGTTTCTACAGGATCTCAAAGACATAAAGCTTCTCAAAAAAGAAGCTCTTTTCCGCAAGTATTTTGTGCCTGTAAGATTCGAGAAGCCTCTCCGGGAGATCTAATGAGGAGAGGAGGAGATAACAACTACCCCCTTGCTTTAGATGTTTTCCAAGGTCCTTTAGAAAGAGTTTTGATAGCTCATAACCCTTTTCTCCGCCGTCCAGAGCTATGTCCCGTGGTTCCTCTTCAGGAAGATATGGGGGGTTGAATACTATTGTTTCAAACCTTCCTTTTACATTCTCAAAAAGATTGCTTTCTACAAGCTTTATTCTTCCATCCACTCCATTAAGTCGGGCGTTTTCTTCAGCTAACGCCAAAGCTTTTTCGTTTATGTCCGTTGCTATAACTTCAGAACCGCGTTTTGCGCAGTATATCGCTATTATCCCGGTTCCTGTGCCGAGTTCAAGGACTTTTTCTGAAAGCTCCTCTACCTCATCCAGAGCATCCAGAAGGAGAAAAGTGTCCTCAGCTGGCTTATAGATCCCATTATCTGTCTTGACGCTCAGATCTATCTTCCTTTTCTGCGAGGTGTAATGGATCTCTGGCGCAATGCGCTCGCTCATATTCTGAATCCATTTGCTGTTTTATTAATCTGCTCAGATGCACTCAGTAAAATGTAAAAGAAAAAAAATAGGCGCCAGCCAGGGAAGAATAGCCCAAGGTTGTGAAAAAAGCAGGAGGGATCATAGACAAGGGCTCTCATGAAAAGAGAAAAAAGAGGAGGTTGTGCTCACAGGTGGAGCTGTTACAGGCAAAGCCGGAGCACAGACACCCTGAAGATCATAGAGCTCTAGAAAGATTGCTCTCTTATAGCATAGAACTCGCTGCTCTCATTCCATTGAGGGTACTCTTCTGCAAAAGAGAGATCAACGCCTATACGAAAGAAAAGCTCGAGATCCTGCATCACTCCAGAGAAGTCCCAGTCTTCGCTATACTCATCATCTACCGTATGGTAGTATTTCTCATTCCACTCCTTTTTTATTCTCTCTCCGTACTCCTTGCCCCCTGTCTCATAATCTATACCACTCTCTACATAAACGCTGGGCACCCCGACCTTTGCCAGGCTGAAGTGATCAGAGCGATAGAAAGAACCAGCCCCTGGTTGAGGATCTGGTGTCAGATATCTGCCCTGCTTTTCAACCTCCGTTTCAACAAGAGCTTTTATGTCCTCGCTCTGGTCATAGCCCATCATCACAACATCCTTCGTTTTACCCCATATGTTTGCACCATCTATATTTATGACGGCCAATGTCCTGTTCAGGGGGAATAGAGGATGCTGCGCGTAGTACTCTGAACCAAGAAGGCCCTGCTCCTCACCTGTGTTGGCAAGGAAAAGGATGCTTCTCTGCGTTTGCGGCTCCATAGCCTTGAAGGCCTTTGCTAGCTCTATGAGGCTTGCGACTCCTATGGCATTATCCAGCGCCCCATTGTATATCTGATCTCCCTCCAGGCTCTCATCGGTACCGAAGTGATCCCAGTGCCCCATGCATATTATGTATTCATCACTTTTGCTGCTTCCCTCAAGGAGTCCCACAACGTTTTTTGAATTCGTATAGCTGAGCTCTGTGTCTATTGTGAGGCTTGCGTTTGCATTTAGCTCTACGGGCTTGAAATCCTCCCTCAAAGCGAGCTCTTTCGCCTCTTCATATGTTAAGCCTGCGTTTCTCAGCAGCTTGTCCCCGGCATCCTCTGTTATCCACCCCTGGAGTTTGAGCTTTGATGGGCTTCCCGCCAAGGAGAATAGCTCCCCTGTGTTGGAGCTTACAACGACATTCCATCCATAGCTTGCCGGCTCTGTTTCATGTATTATCAAGCAGCCTGCAGCCCCCTTTCTCTCAGCCTCCTCAAACTTGTAGGTCCACCTTCCATAGTATGTCATCTCTTCTCCCTTAAACCTCTCACCAGGGGGATCGTTTACAAGAACGACGATTATCTTCCCTTCCACATCATCCTTGAAATCGTTCCAATCATATTCTGGTGCATCAACACCATAGCCGAGGAAAACTAAAGGCGCGCTCACACTTACGTGCTCCTTTTCCTCTTCATTCCATGCCACAAAATCATCTTTGTATTTCAGTGTAAGATCTGATTTTCCGTGCATCGCCAGATCGCCAGGCTCTGGCTTCATGCCCACCATAGGCACTTCTTGAAAAAAGCTTCCATTGTTGGCTGGCAAAAGCCCGAGGGATTCAAATCTCTCCGCTATATACTCTGTAGCCAGCTCCTCCCCTCTGCTACCGGGTGCTCTGCCTCCCATTTCGTCGCCAGATAAAGCCTTTACGTTTTCTACAAGCGCTTCAGCGCTCATAGCATTAACAGCAGATTTTACGCCCTCTTCATCCGGCACTTCAAGCGTTTCTACACAACCCGCTATCAGCAGGATCGCTATAAGCAATACCCCCCTTTTCATAAATGATTATATTTTTTCGCATATTTAAAGTTAGCTTTAGATCTACGTTCTTTTACCCATGCACCTTTCTCTGGCATTTTCTATACGCTCTTTACAAACAGCGTACAGATCTTCATATCTATAGTTGAGACCTGCTATGCCTTCCTTTATAGCCTCCATACCTACAGCGGTCGCCTCTCTAACAAAAGGCGCGGTTTCATCCATCCTTGGGATTATGTAGTGTTCGCTCAACCTTTCGCCAACACTCTCTGCCAAGGCATTTGCTGCTGCAATGCACATGGAGTCAGTTATCCTCTTTGCTCTAACATCCAGAACACCCCTGAAAACTGCAGGAAAGACGAGAGAGTTGTTTACCTGATTCTCAAAGTCAGAGCGTCCTGTTGCCATGATAAAAGCGCCCCTTGCCTTCTCAGGCTCTATCTCTGGCACAGGGTTTGCGGTGGCAAACACAATGGCTTTATCTTTCATCAGCTTTATGTGCTCTTCTCTGATCGCTCCAGGAGCAGATGCTGCTATGATAGCATCAGCTCCCTTAACAGCTTTTTCAAGCCCTCCATATAGCCCTTCAGCATTTGTTCTATCGCACAGCTCTTTTTTGTACTCTTCTAAATCCTTTCTCTCCCTGCTTATTATGCCCTTTGAGTCCACAACTATTATGCTGCCCTCTTTTATTCCCATCTGCGGCAGAAGTCTTTCAATAGCGATACCAGCAGCTCCAGCCCCAACCAGAACTACCTTTACCTCTTCAGCCCTCTTTCCAGCAACCTTTAAGGCATTTATCAGCCCTGCAACAACAGCCGTAGCTGTGCCCTGCTGGTCATCATGCCACACCGGCGTATCAAGAGTGCTTCTGAGCTTTTCAAGAAGCGAAAAGCACCTCGGGCTCTCTATATCCTCAAGGTTTATACCCCCAAAGGTTGGCGCGATCGCCCTTACAACTTCCTCAACGTTGCCATTCAGACAGAGCGGTACAGCATCAACGCCCCCAAGGCATTTGAAAAGCAGCGCTTTCCCCTCCATCACAGGCAAAGCAGCCTCCGCCCCTATGTTACCTAAACCGAGAACCCTTGTGCCATCTGTAACTATAGCTATTGTATTCCACCTGTTTGTCAGCTCAAAGGCCTCAGCTCTATCCTCTGTTATAGCCCTGCAGGCTTCAGCTACCCCCGGGGTATACCAGACAGCAAAATCATCATAGCTTTTAACATCACACTTCGGCATGATCTCTATCTTACCCCCACACCTTCTGTGAGCTTTAACACTATCCATGATATGAATAGCTTTCATTTGATATAAATAAAGACACAAGCTTTTTCTACAGATACTTTATATCATGGATATATGCTTGAGAACATACTCATGGATCTCATAGAGAAAACAGCCGCATATCTGCCCGATGATGTTATGGAAAAGCTCAGAGCTGCGAGAGATGAAGAGAGAAATGAAAGGGCAAAGAGGATCTATGACATAATGTTTGAAAATATTGAGCTTGCGCAGAAAAAAAATGTTCCCCTGTGCCAGGACACTGGTGTGCTTGAATTCTTTGTAAGGGTGGGCTCAGAGTTTCCTGACCCTGGAGCTATCAAAGAAGCAATAATGGAGGCAACAGCGGAAGCTACGGAAAAGGTGCCTCTGAGGCCAAACGCTATTGAAGAGGATGGTAAGGGAGAGAGGAACACAGGAAACAACATAGGTTCTAAGATACCATGGATAGAATGGGAGATCGTAGAGGGCAATGAGGCTGAAATAACTCTTTATCTGGCTGGTGGTGGGGCCTCTCTACCAGGGGCATCAAAGGTTATACCACCGCACAGCGAGAACGTAGAGGATATAGTGGTGAGCAGGATAGCGCAGTATGGGGCAAATGCCTGTCCTCCTCTATTCATAGGCATAGGTATCGGAGCGACCTCAGAGATAGCTGCCATGCTATCAAAGAAAGCTATTGTTGCGCCTTTTGGAAAAGAGAGCGAAGAGGAGAGCGCTATAAGAGAGAAGATAAATGCGCTCAATATAGGCCCTCAGGGCTTTGGGGGCAAAACCTCAGCTCTTGCTGTGAGGATAGAACGATCCGCAAGGCATCCTGCTGCATTTGCCATAGGTCTCTCTACAGGCTGCTGGGCTCACAGAAGGGGCATTGTGAGGATTGAAAGGGATCTCAGCTATGAGATCATATCGCACAGGAGGCTGGAGAAAAAATGAAAACTAAGATAAAGACTCCTGTTGAAAGGGAGGATATAGAAAGCCTCAGGATAGGCGATGAGTTCTACATAGACGGTACCATAGTGACATGCAGGGATGCTGCGCACAGAAGATTTTTAGAAGATAACAAAGCTTTGCCTGTAGCTCTCTCTGTAATATTTCATGCAGGGCCCATTGTCTCAAAGGGTAAGGTGATATCCATAGGTCCAACAACAAGCATGAGGATGGAGAGATATGAATATGATTTCATAGAGAGAACGGGAGTTAAGGTGATCATAGGCAAGGGCACGATGGGGGAGAGAACAGCGCAGGCATGCAGGGAGTTCGGTGCTATCCATGCCATTTTCCCGGGAGGCTGCAGCGTTTATGCAGCTGAAAGAGTAAAGAGCATTGAAAGCGTTTTCTGGTCCGATCTGGGGATGCCGGAAGCTCTGTGGGTCTTGAGGGTTGAGGAATTTGGCCCTCTGTTCGTCTCCATAGACTCAGATGGTAAGAATCTTTTCAGGGGCTAACCTGACTGTTACTTCTTAAGCTGGTTTGCTACCCTCTGCGTTGCTTTCTTCACAGTCTCTTCATCAGCTAGATAGTAGTGTTTTATGGGCTTTAGCTCTTCATCCAGCTCATATACGAGAGGTATCCCTGTTGGTATGTTTAGCCCTGGTATTTCATCATCACCTACATTATCCAGGTATTTTACAAGAGCTCTGAGGCTGTTCCCATGAGCTGATATTATTATCTTTCTCCCCTTCTTTATGTTTGGAGCTATCTCGGAGTGCCAGTATGGTAGAAAGCGCTTAACTGTGTCCTCAAGGGATTCTGTCAATGGTAGCTCTTCTCTGCTCAGTGAGGTGTATCTCGGGTCTTTACCAGGGTATCTCGGGTCATCCTCACTTAGCGCCGGTGGCCTCACACCGTAACCTCTGCGCCATTTAAATACCTGCTCTTCACCATACTTCTTTGCAGTTTCAGCCTTGTTGAGACCCTGAAGCGCTCCATAATGCCTCTCGTTTAACCTCCAGCTCTTGCGCTCCTCGATCCACATAAGATCCATATCCTCAAGGACTATCCACAGCGTTTTTATAGCCCTTTTGAGCACAGATGTATACGCTAGGTCAAAGGTAAAGCCCTTCAGGAGCTCAGCTGCATAGTGCGCCTCTCTTACGCCATTCTCGGATAGATCAACATCTGTCCAGCCTGTGAACCTGTTCTCAAGGTTCCATACGCTCTCTCCATGCCTGAGAAGAACAATCCTGTACATAATGATAATCGCACACTGCATATAAAAAGCTTGAGCCTGCAGATGTGATTTGTTTCAGTGTATGCGAAATTGCGGAGCGAAGTCGAGCATTTGGGCAGGGCCAAACGTAGCCGTATGTTCGCTGTTAGGCGACCCAAAGGGCGAACCATGATAGTGGAGAAGCGTTTTGCTTGGCGAATTAAACTTCCGTTGATAGTTTCTTTTCAACATAATCTATCCCTTTTCTAGTGATCATACTCTCTTTTCCCTTACGATAAATCCTAGCATCATTATCTAACTGGCGTAAAACAGTTGTAATGTGAGTAGATGACTTGGTTTTTACCCATCTTTTCAGATCACTGGTTAAAACGTAATCAGGATGTTTTTTGTAAAGAATTAACAAAATTTTATCAGCCACGGTTAAATTTGGATCCAAAATTTTAACATCTTCCCCGAATTCTTCTATGATAGGCACCTTTCTTTCCACAAATGAATCGATGATTTTTTGTGCTTTAGTCGAATCAACATTGTAATACAAACGTACAAATTCTGCCATAATCCAGTCACAACTAGAGACAACAAAAGTAGCATCCATAAGATTAGGATTTACCTCTCCAGCATGAACTACCCCTCGCTTGCTTCTTATATCATATATAACTTTAAGAATTTTAGGTATATGAATTCTGATAGAATCGGGATGTTTATCTTTGGGTAATTTTTCTAAATATCCCATGAGACTGTTAATTTGAACATCTTTATCAAAGGGAGTATAATTTCCTTTAGTAATGTACTCCAGAATTCTAAATGCAACTTCTACAAATTTGGCTGAATTAAGTTGGCTAGGTTCGTATTGCCCAAGGAAAAACTTTTGTTTTAATTCTCTATAATGCTTCAAGAAACGTTCAATTAAACTTGGATCAATTTTGCTGGAAAGTATATTTTTTATGTCGTCCATCATTCTTCACCTTTTTCTTCACTTTTTCGGGGTAGTTCTTTTTTTACAAAGTCTTTACCAGTACTAGTTAGCTTATAGTAACCCTTTTTAGACCCTTTAGCTAGCTGTGCTTTTTTACCACTAGCTAATGCCAGTATGTGTTGCGTTATATTTTTAGGTTTAGGCATTCTTACCTCATCATAACAAGCACCGATGTCGCTTGCTTTAAATTCTTCTTTACCTTCTTTTTTTGTCAACCAATAAGCAAAAACAACAGCAGTCTCGTTAAAATCTTTTGGTTGCTTCTGTTTATAGAATTCGGCTAAAGAAAGCCCCTCCAACTCATTTTCCTCTGGTGAAACTTCTTGTGGGGGGATAAGTTTCTCTTTGGGTGACAACTCCTTAGCAATATTTGGAATCTCTTTCTTGAATTCTTCAATGTGTTTTTCTACAAACTCCTTGTCTCCCTCAACCTCAATTTCAACCTCACCGCGCTTAATCCTGATTCTATGGTTTTGGTCGGTCATTTTAAGATCTCCTTATATTTATATGATGATGATTTATTTAAACTTTTATTAAATTTCGCCAACCAAAATGTCGCCTAACGCTTTGTGGATAAATGAAGTTGCCGAGAGTAATTTGGGCGAAGCGTAGCACAGCCTTTTATTCACTGCTATATGAAGGATACCCTTTACTTTCTCTTTCTGCCCTTGCTAACACATTTGCATATTTGTAACCCTCTCACATAAAAGAGGATCTCTGAACACAGAAAGGTATAGATAGAAGTAAAAGCATTTCTTTCATGAAGGGGGCTGTATTGATAATAGGAGTTATATTCCTGTTTGCAGGGTGTGTAGAGCAAACTGAAGTTGGAAAAGAGGTAGCTTCTAAGGTGATAGAGGATCCTTTCTTTGGTTTCCTCCCGACAAAAGTGGTTGATGAGCTCTATCTTGTCAAATATGATAACACATCTATAGATGATGATCTGGCGTACCTTGCCTGTATACCCCGAGCTCTTTCGGTGGATAAGGGAGAGCTGTATGCAGCACCGCTTCTCTTTTATGGGGGAGAAAGCGATAATCCATATTTGAATGCAAAAGGGGGCGTGACATACTTTTTGAAGGACTGGCATTCTTATAGCCCTAACACAAAGGTTGTATCGATAAATCTCAATGAGGGAGACATTGAAGAGCTGAAGGGGATAGGATTCAAGAGTTTTGAGAGGATAAACGGCAACGCAACCGAGGTTGCAGAGCAGTTAGCAAAGAACAGGAGCAAAGCCGTCCTTGCCAGCTATCCTGGAGAGACAAAAAAAGCAGAGATCAATGGAGAAGAGTCCCTGAGCATAGAGGGAGGCAGGATAGAGAAAATAGCATTTAACGGAAGCAAAGCTCCGGAGATCCTGCCCACCTATCACAACTTCACGGTACCTGAAGGATACAGATATGTGGATGCGAGCATGAGCTGGGGTGGATTTAAGGGCAAGGATCCGGATATGCAGCTCTATGACTGGGCCCTTGGGCAGGTTGCTGCCTCAGAGAACTGGAACGTGCTGGATGGCGCATTTGAGGAGGCAGCATCCTATGTTTACACTCCCGGAGAATGGGGCATCGGTGTCACATATATGCCTACGGAAAGTTTGAACGCAGAAAGCAATATTGCTGGTGCAATAGCGAATCTTGAGGCAGAATACCTGATAAACGTTACTCTCTATCCGGGCAAGGACTTTACCCTTTTTGATAGCGATACCTTATGCACCAACGTCACCATAGATGCTGGAGACTTCAAAGGCGGAATAGTGCTGAGAGATAGTAATGGAGCTGTCCTTGCAAAAGAGGTCCCTTACAGAGAGCCGATAAAACTTGATTCTTCGGGTGAAGGGAAGCTACAGCTAAGCGCCATATCTCTGGATGGAAGGGGTGCAAAGCTTGATGTGAGCTATTCAGCAGAGAAGGTTTATATGGATGCTGCAGGAATAGAAGATCTATCCAACAGAGCCATATTTGCTGCAATGAATGATGCTGCCCTGCTGTACAGCCCAAGGTCAGGTAAGAGATTTATAGGATTTGAGGAGATAAAAACGGATAGCACAGACGTTGTTTTCTCGACAGCCAAGCCTTACACTTTAATAGAAAAAGAAAACGAAACTGATACAAGGGTGGTTGAGGGAGGATACTTCTTCGCCCCGGCTGCCTATGCTGCAGCCTTCCATGGCGTGCCCCTTACAATTGTTGAGAACAACCTTTCAGCTGAGAGCAACTGGCACTCTATAAACTGGCTCAGAACAATGAACTCCAGAACACCTCCTTCCGTTGGGGATATGGTGATATGCGGGAGAAGCGTTTACTCATTCTTAAAGAACACAGGAAGAGATGCGGAGGGCAAAGAAAGGATATTGACGATAGCGGGTGACCTTGAGCTGGGACCAACATGGGATAGAGGATTCATAGGAAAAGGAATACCAGGCAGGATCTTTGGCACTCCCGTTGATGCTTCCTGCTGGTTTGCAAGGGATGCTTTTTATCCTTCCCTCGTGTTTCAGAACCCGGGAATGGATGGCAGCTACTACATAAATGGCAGCACATCAGAAAGGAGAGATGGAGTGCTAACCATCTCAAATCCTGGTGGAGAGGTCTTCGCAAAGTATCCTGTGCTCCAGACATGGGTCAGCTATGCTTATAAGTTCAATGAGAGAGCGAGTGAATACTGGGGGCTGAACTACACAACCACAGACGGCATAACCCCATACTGGGATGAGAGCAATGAGCGCATTGATGAAAATATAAGCAGAAGTGGCTTGTATTATCCAGATATGGATCCAAGCGAGGTTGTGCCAGAGTATATGGAAAGCATGGGCTACAGCTCTGTCTTCTCAACAAATCTGAGGGCAACAGCGGAGAATCTGAACCGTGGTGTCATTTTATGGACTGAGATAATGCACGGTGGAAATAGGGGCTATGGCACTGTAGGTTTCTGGAGCTTGAACAATGATGAGCGCAATCCATGGAGGGCTTACGAATATATGGGCTCAACAGAAGAGCCTGACACAATGGCTATGAGCAAATTCTCTGGCATGGATGCGAATACCGGTAGCGATGGGATAATTATAGCCATATGGGAGCAGACTCCTGCAACACAGGGGGTTGATGGGATGGTCTTAGATAGATATCTTGATAACCTTCACAGCGCTGGATTTCTGGGCGGCTCGTGCTTGATAGCCCACACCTACCTCCAGTTAGCGCTCATAAGGCATGGATCCTCTTTCCAGATAATAGATCCGTGGCTCACCTCGTGGTACACAAGCCTTGGCTTTGAGTTGATAGCCAGAGGTTTAGCGGAAGGAAAAACAATAGCAGAGGCTTATGATGAAGCAATAAGAGAGGTTGGCATAAGCTACCTCAGCGATGGCTGGTGGTGGGATATATACGAGAATGTGGTCTACTACGGGGATCCCGGGCTGAGGGTTTATTCACCCGCACACCCCTGGGAAATGCCCAGAACAGACAAAAGGCCATGAAAAAATAAAAGCTTAAATCCCCTTTAGACCCTTTCCACTCATGGGTTATGATTTCAGAGCTGTAGAGCTCAAATGGCAGGATATATGGAAGGAAAAGAAGAGATATGAAGCGAAGATCGATGGACGCAAGAAGTTCTTTATAACGGTGGCATGGCCATATCCAAGCGGACCGATGCACGTAGGGCATGCCAGAACTTACACATTTCCTGATGTTATAGCTAGGTATAAGAGATTAAAGAGCTACAACGTGCTTTTCCCGATGGGCTGGCATCTCACAGGCTCACCCATAGTCGGAGCTGTGAGCAGGCTCAAGGGAGGGGATGAGGAATTTATTAAAGTAGCGAAAGAAGTTTATGGAATGAGCGATGATGATATACAGAGCATAAAAGAGCCAATAGATTATGCAAGATATTTCATAGATAAGAGTGATCTCGGGTATAAGAGAGGTATGGAATCTTTAGGGCTCTCGATAGATTGGAGCAAGGAGTTCACATCGATAACGTCAACCTACTCCAAAGAGGTGGAATGGCAGTATCGCAAATTCCTTGAGAAGAGTTTAGTTACCGTTGGTTCTCACCCTGTCAAATTCTGCCCGAAGGACAACAATCCGGTCACAGATCATGACCTTCTTAAGGGGGAGGGTGTTGATATCCAGGAATTTTTCGTCATAGAGTATGAGTGCACTATAGATGGGGAGACAGTTTTCCTTCCGGCTGCAACCCTCAGACCTGAGACAATATTCGGTGTGACAAACCTCTGGCTTAAAAAGAACTCCACTTACGTTATAGCAAAGGTTGACGGGAAGCCATGGATTCTAAGCAAGGAAGCTGCCAGAAACCTGAGCTATCAAAAGAGCATAGAGATCATAAGGGAGATAAGCAGCAGTGCTCTTGAGGGAAAGAGTGCTTTAAACCCGATAACAAAAGAAAGCGTTCCAGTAATATGCGCCGATTTTGTGCAAACTGATGTAGCAACGGGGGTTGTTGGTTCCGTTCCAGCCCATGCGCCATATGACTTTGTTGCGCTGAAGGGATCTATCGCTCCCAAACGCGTTATAGATGCTGAGGGCTACAGCGAAGTGCCTGCCAGTGATATAGTCAGAAAGATGGGAATAAAGGGAGAGGAAGAGAGAGAAAAGCTCGATGAAGCAACAAGAAAGCTATACAGGGATGAAAGGCTGAAAGGGAAGATGGTCATTGAATACAGGGATTTCTATGGTAAAAGCGTTGAGTGGGCACAGAAGGCCATAGAAGAAGAGCTTGTTGCCATAGACAGGGGAACAACGATCTATGAATTCACGAAAAAACCTGTGGTATGCAGGTGCGGCACAGAGTGTGTGGTTAAGCTCGTCTCAGATCAATGGTTCATAAGATACTCTGACGAAAAATGGAAGAGCAGCGTGAGGGAATGGCTCAAGGACATGTCCCTGATACCCCCTGAGACAAGAAATTACTTCTCAAATGTCATTGATTGGTTAAGGGATTGGCCTTTTACAAGGCTGGTGGGCATGGGAACAAAGGTCCCATGGGCCAAAGATTGGATAATTGAGTCCCTCTCTGATTCTACGATCTATATGAGTTATTACACGATTGCAGACATAATGAATAACGCAAACATTGAGGTGGATGATGATTTCTTTGACTATATCTTTCTCTCCAGAGATAACAGATGGAAAGGAAATGAGATAGCAGAGAGGGCAAAAATGGCCTTCAACTACTGGTATCCTCTTGACTACAGAGTCTCAGCACTTGAGCTCATACCGAATCATCTAACATTTATGATCTTCCACCATACAGCGCTTTTTAAGAAAGAACACTGGCCTGAAGGAATAATCTCTCTGGGCCTGGTAATCCTTGAGGGTAAAATGATGCACAGCTCCAGTGGAATAATATATCCTGTTGCCCGGTCCATTGATGATTTCGGCGCTGACGTAACGCGCTTCTATCTGCTTTATTCTGTTGAACCATGGCAGAACTTTGACTGGAGGGGCGCTGAAGCAAGAGCTATAGCCAGGCAGCTCCAGCACTTCTATGATATAGCAACAGGGATAATCGATATGAAGCAAAATGGTGAAAAAGGGGGCAATGAAAAGGAGCACATGGACCTGTGGTTGCTCAGCACTCTGGCTAAAAAGATGGATGCTTACATGAATAACATGGAAAACTTCAGAACCAGAGCGGCTTTACAGATAGCATTCTATGATCTGATGAATGATTACAGATGGTATGTCAGAAGAGGAGGCAATGGCACAGAGGTGCTCAATATGCTTCTAGAGCGCTGGTTAACAATGCTCTATCCATTCATACCCCATCTGTGCGAGGAGCTATGGGAGCTTCAGGGACACAGAGAACCCATATCCTGTTACCCGGATGCACCCGGCATAGATGAAGGATCCCTGAAGGAAGAGAGCTACCTTATCACACTCTTCGATGATATAAAGGCGGCGCTCCAGGCGCTGCCCGTAGAGCCTGAGACCATTTACATATACTGCATCCCGGGTGAAGAAGGAATGATCGATGAAGACTTTCTGAAAAAAGAGTTTTCATGTAAGGTCTCTGTCCAACCATTGAACCGCATAAGCTATGATCCAAAAGGAAGAGCAAAAAGGGCTAAAAAAGGTAAACCGGCATTATATATGGAGGGCAGAGATGGCTCAGAGTGAGAGGAAGGAGAGTGATATGATCTTTCCCAGAGAGGTGCTCATAGGTAATGGATACATATCCAGGGTTTATGAGCTTTGCAGCAGGCTGAAGCTAGGGAACAGGGCCTTGATCATCTGTGGTACAGTAACAAAGGATATAGCAGGAAAGAGCGTAGCTGACATGCTCTCTGAGAGGGGTTATAGCTGTGAATTGATGATAGAAGAGAGAGCAACGCATGAGAGTGCAGAGCGCGTTGGTGAGGTCGCAAAGGATTTTGATTTCATAATAGGTTTGGGTGGAGGAAGCAAGATAGATCTGGCAAAGATGGGGGCGCATATAGCAGACATACCCTTCATAAGCATTCCTACAACTGCATCCCATGATGGCATAGCTAGCCCCAGAGCATCGATAAAGAAAAATGGCAGCTCTCTGTCTGTTGAGGCCTCAGCGCCCATCGCCATAATAGCGGATACTGGCATAGTCGCGAAAGCGCCATACAGGCTTCTCGCCAGCGGGTGCGCAGATCTCATAGCAAAGAGATCATCGGTAAAGGATTGGGAGCTTGCGAACAGATTAAAGGATGAGCCTTTTTCTTCATTCGCCGCTGCACTGGCTATGCTGGCGTGCGACACTATCCTGGAGAATGCGGATGCAATAAAGGAAGGTCTGGAAGAGAGCGCATGGATTGTTCTCAAATCTCTGGTGCTCTCCGGTGTTTCCATGTCCATAGCTGGATCTTCAAGGCC
Source organism: Thermoplasmatota archaeon (assembly GCA_034190325.1). Taxonomy (GTDB): domain Archaea; phylum Thermoplasmatota; class UBA186; order UBA287; family UBA287; genus UBA287. The sequence continues at coordinate 5,050 of JAXHST010000076.1, read as the reverse complement.
AGCAAGCGGAGCAGAACATCTCTTTGCTCATGCTCTGGATACAATAGCACCGGGCAAGGCTCTTCATGGAGAGGAGTGTGGTGTTGGAACAATAATGGCACTGTATCTCCATGGCGAGGACTGGAAGAGCATAAGAGAGGCGTTAAAAAAGATAAAAGCGCCAATAACAGCTAAAGAACTGGGGGTAAAGGATGAGGAGATAATAGAGGCCCTGGTTAAAGCACACACGATGCGCAGTGATAGGTATACGATCCTTGGGGAAGGCATAAGCAGAGGGGCTGCTGAGAAGGCAGCAAAGATAACGGGTGTAATAACATAAGAAAAGTTTTTAAATTCTGAAGTTCAAAATTAATATGATGGTGCAGGGGAATGAAAAGGTCTATGCTCTGATGCTTCTTGGAGCTGTTGATAGGCCCATGCCATCTTACCTCCACCTGAAAAGAGAGTGCTTTATACTATCAAGCATAACCGAGCTACCAGAGGTGGATGGCGGAAGGTTTTACAGGAAAAGTAAGAAAGATGGACAGCTGCGTATGACAAAAACTGGTAGAGCGCTCTTCAATGAGCTTTTAGAAAAGCACGCAGACAAACCTGAGTTCAGGGAAGCTCTAACAACGGCCGCATTTGTAAGGGCGGTTTATGATGATATGACAGCAGAGGAGATATCTTATCTGGAGTCAAGGGCTAAGACTGCTCTTTGACAAAGAGTGAGTCCACCGCTGTTGCCCCTTTTTCCTCTCTCACCTTTCCTACAACCTCTATGTCATTTTTATATTCTTTATCTGCCAGAACGTCAACTCCAACACCCATGCTTATAACTCTAAGGATCCATGAGTATGGCAAATTCCCTTTGAATGGCCTTGCATCCGTTACGTGCCCACTTATCTTAACATATTTGCCAACATTATCTCTGAGATCCTTTATGTTCACAACCTCTGCATACGGCACAGCCCCTGTCCAGAGAGCATTGAACTGATTTGATAGCTTTAATAGCATATCATCATCATCTGTTACAACAACAAGAGCGCTCTTTGACATTACGCCGGAGAATATGAACGCTCTGTTTCGACCTATAAGCATATTTCCCTTCACCTCAGGGTTTGTTCTGACCTCACAGGTATCCAGTATCTTTTGCGGTACGTAGCTGGAATCCCTAACCACCAGCATTGATCCTGCAGGTATGTCTATGTCTCCTGCGCTTTCTACTATTCCTTTTACCTCTAACCCGAGCTCTTTTGCGCTCCACGTGCTCACAAGCTCAGCGCTTTTCTCCACAGGAACGCTAGACCTCATCGAGAGATATATCACAAAAAAGGTTATCACCGCAGCTATTGCAAATCCGAGAAAGAATGCAAACAGATCCATATAAAGGAAGGCATCTATCCATATAAAAACGTTATGGAAATTGTTTTATTATGTTATCTCTATGTGCGTTATGCGCAGCTTTGTGTTTGCTCTATCCCTTGTTCTTTTTCTCTCGGCTTTTGCTGGTTTTGCCAGAGCAGAAGAGGAAGCGAAGATAAAGAGAACTATTGTCTTCGCCATGGATTCTGTCAATGCTCTCTCCTTCAGATATGCTATAGATAATGGCTATTGCCCAAACATAAATTGGCTCATAGACCATGGAGCCTACTACGAAAATGGGGTCTCTGTTTTTCCTTCCGTTTCTTTATCCTCAGACTTTTCCATATTAACAGGTTCCTACCCCGGAAAAAATGGGATATTGGGATGGATGTGGTACAACAGAAGTGAGGGTAAGTACTATTCCATAGATGGAGCAAAGATATGGGATCCTGTGGAGCTTCAGAAGATGATAGACTCACAAAACTGGATGAGCGATAACACAGAAACCATGTTCGAGGTTGTTGAAAGCGCTGGTAATGCATATACGAGCGCTATTGGTACCTACGCGGCTAAGGGCGCTGATAGATCTGTCTTTGAGACTCTCAAAGCTTTAACCTCTCTTTTATCCATCTTTTCAAGGAATGAAAGAGCTGAAGGGCCTGCTCAAAGCTCTATAGATACAATTGCAAAAGGAGAGGAAGTAGAGCTATACACTCCGGACACTGAAGAAATAGAGAGCTACTTTGATCTTCACTGGACGAAAAGGATATTATTTGGAGGCGTTGTGGATACGTTGCTCTTCATACAACTGCTTCTTGATGTTCTGAGATCAAAAGATTATGATAGTTCTTTGATCTATCTCTGGATCTCCGGCACAGATGCTGCAGGACATCTGATGGGGGGTAGAAGCGAAGCTATGTTACGTTCATATCAGATAGTGGATGCAAAGATAGGTCTTGTCATGTCTCTTGTCAAGCTTCTGGGTATGGAAGATGAAACTCTTTTTGCCATTGCAGGAGACCATGGAATAAAGGGAATGAATGAGAAGCTGTTTGAGAGAATAGGATACAGGGACATGCTGGGAGTCTACGATCCCATAGTTGATTCTGGTATAGAGTATATTGCAGGAAACCGCGGTATTTATCTCCCAGATGCCAGCTATGAAGAGATTGATTCTCTCGCGAGAGAGATCGTTGAAGGTAAATACGTTGATTTTACCATGTATATGGAAGATAACACAATAAAAGTCATCGGCGACCATGGAACGTCAGAGGTAGAAATTAAAGAATGGGGTAATAAGATCTCAGAGACAGAGTATGAATATAGAGTTATAGAGGGCAAAGATCCATTTGCTTACGGTGATGAGCTGGCTTACAGTCCATTCTACGGCTTCCAGCCAGAGGATCTCAACCATAAAGGTTCTACGCCAGTACAATACCCTGAAGCTATAGAGCGCATCCTCGGTCTTTTCTGCTCACCCAATGCTCCGGACCTGGTGATAACGATAGGCGGGGAGGCAAGCGGGCAGCATGGTGATCTGGGGTATGAAGAGTCAGTTGTGCCCATCATATTCAGCGGGCCTGGTATAAGGAATATCAGAAGCGAGGAACCGGTTTCCATAGTGGATATAGCTCCAACGGTCACAAAAGCTATGGGGCTGGGAGAGCCGAGAGGGTGTGATGGCGGGGCTCTTGATATCTTTGGCAGCGATGAAGAATATTCCCTACCATTGATTAACGGATTCTATCTCCCCATATACATCCCCTGCTTCAGGCCCGGTCTCTCTTTTCTCAAGGTAGTCCCCTGCTGCATGAACATAAAAGCGCTACTTATGTTAATACCAAGAATAAATAGAATAGCCTCGATAGGGTATGTGAGAGGTTTTCTGCCGGATCCCCCGGAATATATAGGCACGTATCCAGCAGAGGTCTTCAGAACATTCATACTATGATGTAACAGAACAGCACCCATTGTATACCAGTTTTACCCTTTTGCAAGGGCCCTTTAACGCTCAGATACTCTCAGGTAAATGGGCTCTCATGTGCATGAGCACCTAGATCAAACCCTCAAGCTCGCTCATAAGCTCTGGATGCTTCTCTCTTATCGCATCGATTATGCCACCCATGCCCAGATCTGAGAATCTGTAATCCTTGAGAGAGTCCGCTATGAGGTTAAGGGTGTTATCGCTCATGTTAACGAAGCGCTCCTTCATAATGTAATCCCTTATAAGCGCGCTCTCAAGCTCTTTTTTCCAGAGCTTCTCATACTCTGAGAGATCTGTATGCTCATAAATGTGCTTTGCAGCCACACTGCCTGCAAGCTTTCCGCTAACCATAGCGTTTATTATTCCTCCCCCGGTTATAGGATCTGTGAGATGGGCTGCGTCACCGGCTATCAAAAGCCCATCGATATATGTCTTTTCGAGTGGAAGGGCTACGGGAACTGTCCCGGAGATATGCTCAACGATCTTTGCATCCTCAAACTCTCTGTTGTTCTTTATAAACCTATCAAGGAGCTCTTTCGGATACCCTGTTCTCTTTCCTATCTTACTTCCCAGAACCCCTGTGCCTACGTTGGCTATGCCCTCTCCCTTGGGAAATACCCACACATAGCCCCCTGGGGCATAGCATTGTCCGACGTAGAAATGGGTAAAATCTTCATCGTAATCAACGTTCACCATCAGATATTCGGCGCATGATTCCATATCCTTCAGCTTCAGCTTTGTGTCTATGCCTGCGCTTCTGGCAACCTTTGATTCTCTTCCATCACATGCTATAACAACTTTGCTTTCAATTCTATGCACACCATCTGAGCTCTCAACCTCCACACCTCTTATCCCATTTTCATCCTTTATAACACCAAGTGCAGAGCTCTTCATCGTAACATCAGCTCCCTGTCTGGCTGCCTCGCAGAGCAAATATCTGTCGAATATCTTTCTCTCAAGGACGAAGCCTACTTCATTACCGGCATGCTCTGAGCTCAGCTCTACGGTTATCCTGTTGGGTGCTATGAGCTTTGCGCCCTTTACTTCATTTGATATCCATCTGTTATCTATCTTTATTCCTGTTTTTAACAAGCCTTCCTTACCAACGCCCTCAGCACACCTCACAGGGCTGCCAGCTTCCTGTCTTTTCTCTATGATGAGCACCCTTGCTCCCTGCTTTGCAGCCTCCATAGCAGCCATTGAGCCGGCTGGTCCAGCACCCACAACAATGATATCATACTCTTTCATGCTTTTGCCTCCATAGCCTCAAGGGCACCAACAGGACAGATGCGCAGACAGAGCAGACATCTATTACAGCTATCATCTATTTCTATTCTTGTTTCTCTGAGTGTTATCGAATTTCTGGGGCATAGCGGTACACATCCCCCGCAGTACAGGCATTTACTCTGGTCGCAGCTTATATTTTCGTTCATATTGCATCTTTTCCACTTTCATGTCTCTGCTTCCATTCTTCAAGTGGTACAGAGAATTTTTTCTCAATTTCATCTCTGAACTCCGGACCTGCATTGTATGCGCAGAATGGGATTATCCTCCCATCAGGTGCCGCATAGTGTATCTGGCACCTCATAACCCTCTCTATATCATAGTTGTACATATCCTGGAAGTGCATAGCTCCTATGAATAGAGCTTTCCAGTGGAGCTCTGCCAGGGCTTTTTTGCTTCTGTATCTCACAAGATCTGTGAGGAGACCACTGAAATCCA
>JAXHST010000075.1:0-2476 GCA_034190325.1 Thermoplasmatota archaeon | reverse complement strand
GCACCGAAGAGGCTTTGCGCATAGGCCTTGTGGATGATGTTTTTGAGAGCAATGAAGAGCTGATGGAGAAAGCCATGGAGCTTGCGCACAAAATATCAGAAAAATCCCCGCTTGTGATAAAGAAGATAAAGGGGTGTGTTTACGATAAGCCTGACTTTACCCTGGAGCGCAAGAATTTCTCTCTTTGCTTCTCAACAGGGGATCAGAGAGAGGGGATGCAAGCGTTTCTCGAAAAGAGAAAACCAGATTTTAAAGGTCGCTAGAGCGCTCTGTTATCTGCTGTTAAGCCCATAGTCTATGGAAGTTTACATACTCCCATTTTAATGCTTTGCTGGGTGCCCCATGAAATATCATCTTGCAAACTGCACCGGAGCTCAGCAGGAAGGCTGACTGGAGATCCTATGGAAACGTTATTCATAGATCTCTGGAGCTGAAATTTTTCTCATTAGAAAAAGATTGTGGGGGGTAGCGCTATCTGATCCTGCTCAGGGTAGCCCCACCAGATGTTCAGCCGGGGAATCTTCGTAGAGAAGATCTTCTATCTTCCCAATATCAATGCCATGATCCCTGGCAAAAGATAGGAACTCGGATGTGGTCACGTTTTGCCCTGCATAGCGCTCAAAGAACTCTCTCATGAAGGAAAAGAAGGCTTTTTCGCCCATCATAGACTGTAGATACCAGTAGACCATCGCTCCCCTGTTGTACGGGTTTTCGGTCGCGTTTCCTTTTGCTCCCATCTGCATTACGCTTTCAAACCTTTCCTCAAAGTCTTCCCTTCCAAGCTCCCTGCTAATCAGGAGCTCACAGTATGTTGCACCACCTTCATCGATCCATCTGTTCTCTGGGAACTCTATATTGCCTTCAGGAGTGCTCTCAACGTCAATTACTCCAATTATCCCTCCAAACCATGCATGGGCTATCTCATGAACCAGCAGATAAAAGTCCCCCACACCTCCAGAGATCTCTGTATAGTTCTTTCCTCCCCCACCCCCGCCATATTCGTAGTCCTTGGCTATTATAGTATATTCTTCATAAGGATAGGGATAAAATGTTGTGGAGTAAAAATCAAGAGCTTTGTGCGCCGTATCCTGTACTATAGGCACCAGCTCTCTGATCTCCCCTGGTAGATATGTGCGTACAGTGATGTTGTTTCTTTTTTCAGCGACCTCAATGAAATCCCCGACATATGATCTAAATAACCCGCTCTTTATGGTGTAATTGTAAACAGAATAGCCTTCCGGAGCTTCCCTGTCTCCTTCGAATTCCTCAGCTCTTTCGGCAAATACAGGAGGGATTATGGATCTCATATTCTCGGGAACGAAGAGGTAGAGTTTTTGATTTGTATGTTTCTGCTGTGCTCTGTACGCATTTTCATCGCCGGGACTGCCATCAGCCATGAGATCCGAAAGATCTACCTCGGAGACCCCAGTGCGGATGAGCGGCTTTTCACCTAACTTTTCAATAGGATGACCGGAAAGCAAGAGCTTGAGCTCGGACTCTTCACCCTGCTTCAGGCCAAGGTTCACCGATAAAGCACGCCCCAGAACCTTAGATCCATAATATTCGTATTCGTACACCTCGGACTCATAATCTCTGTTTGCCTCAACAACTTTCAACAGAGGGTTCACAGAGAACTCTACCCTGTCGGCTATAGCGCTGCCATCATTTTTCACTTTGCAGGAGTAACTGAGCTGCATAGAATAGTTCGGGGGATACAAGACAATCTCATAGATCTCGTCAGTGAACACAAGATGAGCCTCTCCTTCCTCAGTAACACAGCCCGAGAGAAGAAAAATTGTAACTAAGAAAAGTACTGTAGCCTTTCTCATGATCTATTATGCTGCTCTCAGTATTTATAGTTATATCTTTATGTTCGAGAGCCAGCGCTCTTAAATGAACATTTTGGAGGTTTATCTCTGCTTCAAGACGATAGGTCAGAGAAGAAAGCACTTATATTTTGATGATATGAGTCATGAAAATAGTGCGAGGGGCCGGATTTTCATTGGATTGCAGGTTTTGAAAGGGTGCAACCCTTCATTTTGAACCGGCGAATGCCTTCGCAACAAGGCCCTGAACCTTGCGCCGTTGACCTGGCTTGGCTACCCTCGCGATGGACCGGTCGGGATTTCCACAGGAGGGAGTAGAACCAAGGTTCTCTCCCTCAACTCTCATTCCTTTATGGATGTTCCCTTTCCGCACAGCGCTTTTGGAAAGGGCTGTTTTGAACCCGAGGCCTCCCGCATGCCAAGCGGGTGATCTACCAACTGATCTACCGGCCCTGCAGAATGAAGGGCGTATCAATTAAAAAGTTTTTCTTTTCCTGTCTGCAATAATTCGCTCACTTTGTGCTGATCATTCAAAGCCTTTATCCTGCTTATTCCCAGATCTTTGTTACTTTAACTCCTGATTAAAACGATTATGAAACTCCTTCTTAAGTTCATCTCTTTAAGCTCCCAGTTATTTAAGAAAAGGGCTT
>JAXHST010000074.1:0-39102 GCA_034190325.1 Thermoplasmatota archaeon | reverse complement strand
AGGAGAAGAGCCCATGCAAGATCTGCGGTAGCGTTTGTAAGAACACCAGGGTTATGAAGCCTGCGGAGAAGAGGAGGAGGGAAGGCAGGATAATAAAGAAGGAGTCAAGCGTTGATGTAAAAAAATCTTTTCCTCTGGTTAAGAGAGAACAAATAGAGAGTATAGACATACAGAATGCTGATATCATAGTTAGCGGGGGTAGAGGGCTGAAAAACAAAGAAGACTTCAGGATGCTTGAGAGGCTTGCATCTCTTCTTGGCGGTGTTGTTGGCTCTTCTAGACCGTTGGTGGATGATGGCTGGATAAGCAAGGATCACCAGGTGGGTTTCAGCGGAAATACGGTTAAGCCCAGGATATACATAGCTATAGGGATCTCCGGTAGCCCGCAGCATCTTGCAGGAATGAGAAACTCAGAAATGATAATAGCAGTAAACAGCGATCCAAGCGCTCCTATATTCCGCTATGCAGACTATGGAATTGTGGGGGATCTCTATGAAGTTGTGCCAAAGTTGATAGAGGGGCTTGAGCAGAAAGTGTCTTAGAGTATATACTATATAATAATTATATAAATGTCATAACGATATCCTATTTATAATATAACGTATTAGTTTTATTAGTCTTTTTCTGGATCTAAATTGCTCTAAAACTGTTAGCTGGAATTTTATTTGCGAGGTTACACTGAAGAGGGCATAGGAAACAAGGTCTGAGATAATAGACATACACAATATACAGATATTGTAAGAGGGAGCTATTGTGGAGGCTATACGCAACCATCATGCAGATGCAGGATCGCTCAAAGAGATCAATAATTGAACGCCTCTGATCAGAGATATCCGTTTATTTCATTACTCTGTAAATAGAATATCTTTCTTTGCTTTATTACATCACGTTTATCGTGTACTATGCTTCTCAAATATTCTATCTGATGCAGATTTTTGATGTGCAGGATAGATGCCGGGTAGATTTTGCTTAAGAATGCTCACAAAGAAAATGTTTTGCAATGCAGCTACAGATTCTCTTGTGTCGTAAACGTCTACATCTCCAAAGCGCTTGAGAACACTTCTTGAGCTATAGTGTCTGTCAAGGGCTATCTTCACATTATTTAGCATTCAGGATCTCTAACTTTTTCATTGTCATACTAAGATAGATAGCAAACCATACAGAGATCTTTACACACTCGTATGAGGAAAAAGTGTTTGGTATGGGCTAGAAGCTGGATGCAAAAAAGAGGTGCTTGGGCCTATGAGATCATACTCAGAGATCTATGAATTTTGTCCCGAAGCCTGCCGGATGAATATATTTTTATATTCGAAAGGTTTTGTAAGATCTCTCTGCAAATTACGCCTGAGACTTTTGTCTGGTTTTCGGAAGCGTTTGGCAAAAATCCATGTACGCTTTCACATTAACTACTCTTCTATTTTTCCTGGGCAATTTTGTTTCATCAAAAGCTTACTAAAATAATTATTATTACGTTACATGTTTTATATGTAAATGTGAAGCCTTTACAGAAATGGATTTTTAGAAAATTACTGTTTTTCATAGAGTCGAGACTTTTCATTTGAAAAGTTGGGAAAACGGAAAAATACAGGCGTGAAAGAAGTTATGTACGCAGTTACCTTAATTTTTAGCAATCTGCTGCAGAATCCCTGTTTTTTCTGTCTCTCTGCAGGACTATTTTTCTAACGTAGAGGGTAGGGGTTTTTGTATGAAAAAGGGCCAAAAACGAAGATGTAGGCGTAAATCTGGTAATGTATGGAGGAGATATAACCGCAAAACGATCTGGCTTTGACTCTGGCAACTTTTTTTATCTCATTCATTTGCTGCATTGCCTTTTATGTAATATGTATTGATTATTATGTAAATAGTGTATCATTACAATAGCTATTAATTATTATCTAGATCGTTCAGATAATTTTTTTAAGCAACTAGCTCTATCGTTCTTATGGTCATAGCACTCTTTGTTACCGGTGGGACTTTTGATAAGGATTATGATGAGATAACAGGAAAACTGATCTTCAGGGAGACCCACGTAAACGAAATGTTGCGCATAGGAAGATGTAAGGAACCTGTGAGAATAAAGACGTTGATGCTTGTTGATAGCCTGGACATGACAGAAGAGCAGCGCAGGTTTATAGTGGAAGAATGCAGGAACTGTGAGGAAGAAAGGATAGTTATAACGCACGGAACGGATACGATGGCTGAAACCGCAAAGCGTCTAGGGCGAAGCATAGATGACAAAACAATAGTGCTTACAGGAGCCATGCGCCCGTATGTGTTCGGCAGCTCCGATGGACTTTTCAATTTAGGCTGTGCCATAGCATTCGCACAGAGCCTATCTCATGGAGTTTACATAACAATGAACGGGAGGTGCTTTTTCTGGGATAATGTGCTTAAAATCAGAGAAAAGGGCGAATTTGAAACAATCCGATAAATAATTCATGTTATAAATGTAGTAACGTAATATTATTTACTAAATAAAGCAATATAGGGTATGGAAAAAGTCTGGAATTACTTTATGTCTATTGCCCTGCTATGTCTATCGCTCCGTGTATATAAATATGAAAGATACAAGTGCAAAACCTGCCAGTAAGATGATCTGATCAATAAGCAATGGAATCTTTAGATATGGTACAAGTATAAATTCCCCCAGCACCATGAGCAGAAATCCTGCTGAGAGCAAAGAGCCTTTTTTTGTCTCTTTTCTGTTTCCGGTTCTATGCATTGCTAGAGCGTAGAAAAAAAGGAGCACCGGCAGGGATAGAGCCATTATAACAAGAGGTATGAGAATTAGCTTTAGCTCCGGTCCTAGAAAGTAGACATAACTTCCATTCTGAAGTGATCTCTCTAACGGGAAAAGTACAAAACCCAAAACGCCAATTAGAGTGATTATAGTGCTTAACGCTGTCATCACTCTTTTTCTTCTACCTATGGTCTGAGCTACAAAGACAAAGCCAAAATATGCAGGAAGGTAGTTAGAGATGTAAGCAGGGAGCACAAAGGCTAGTTGTTCAACACCCTGCATGTCGTCTATAGCCCATAAAAAATTTCCGAGGCCATAAACAAACACACAAAATGCAAGAGCAAGGGCCGGAGCATTCCCATATTTTTTATATCTCTGGAACAGCACCGCACAGGTAACAAAACCAAAAGATCCGGCAAGCAGGTCCATTACTATTACAGGGTCCACAAACTGAGAAAATCTGGAGAGTATATATTTCTTTTTGATAGGACACTTGATCACCAACATGATCTGAAAAACAAAAATTATAAATAATACCTTGTTTATACAAAATTATGGGGAGTAGGAATGCTTTCGCTGTATTTATATCTCTAGCTCTTTTGATGAGCATGTCTCTATGCGTTGAAGAAGGGAAGGGAAGGACAATTACGGTTTATTATCAGCTTGTTGCGGAAGAAGAAAACATACTGAAAAGAGAGATATTCCCAAGGGTTGCAGAGGAGATTGGTGCAGAGATACGTGGGATCAATGCAGACAATCTTGATACAATAGATAAGGTGAATGCAGAGGTAAGAGGTGGAAGAGGGGGAAGCATAGGTATAGTGCTCACAGACATAGCCTACCTTGGCGTGTGGAATGGAGGTGACACATATTATGATCTAACGCAACTTTATGAGAACTGGAGCGATAAGCCAGAGATATTTGACCCTGTACTCAATGCAGGGATAATAGATGGCACAGTTGTAGCGCTACCTTTAAGAACAGATTGCGAAGTTTTATATTATAACGAAGAAGCTTTTGAGGAGTATGGTGCTCCTTTGCCTGACGAATGGGATTCATGGGATGACCTATACAATGCAGCAAAAACATTCAAAGAAAAGACAGGAAGTGCAAAGTTAGGACTTAAGGGAGATCTATATGAAGGGCTAATCTGTAACGTGCTATCCTATGTATGGGCTGCTGGTGGAAATGTCATAGATGAGCAGGGTAATGTTGTCTTTAACTCCCCTAAAACAATAGAAGCTTTTGATTTTCTCAAAAAGCTATGGAATGATGGATTGATCCATCAGAGTTCAAGGATATGGAGAGAAGGCTCTATAGTGGAAGAGGGCATGATGACCAATCAGATATATATGGCTCTGGACTGGCCCTATGCAATGGGAATGCTCCAGAATGCTGGCAAAGAGGAGTGGAAGGTTGCGCTAACACCTATGGGTCCTGAAACAAGGGCAACAGCTCTTGGAGGCTGGTATTTTGTTGTTCCGAAAAATGCTCCAGATCCAGAGCTGTCATGGGAATTTATAAAGAGCATGCTCAGCACAGAAACACAGCTTCTCATAAATGAGAAGCTTGGCTGGTCAATGGCAAACACAGAAACATGGGAGATAGATCCTTCATGGCCCCAGTGGCAGAAAGATCTTGTTGTGGTTCAAAGAGAGATGCTTGACAAATATGCAAAACCGAGACCGCAGATAGATGCATGGTCTGAAATATCTATGGCCATACAGAACTGCTTTTCCGGTGTTGTTTATGGAGATAAAGATGCGGCTTCTGCTGTAAATGAGGCCGCTTCACAGATAGAGAAGGTAGTTAGCAGAGCATGAATCTGAAAAGGAGAGAAACGATATTCGGGCTTGCCCTTGCTCTTCCCGCAGTTGTGTACATCGTAACGATGATGATATACCCTCTGGGATACCTTATAGAGCTGAGCTTTGACGAAGGCTTAGAGTACTATGAGTACATATTCAGAGATGCTATGTTTGGAGACGCCGTCGTTTCCACCCTTGCTATAGCGCTGGGTAGCGTAGCAATGGAGCTCTGCTTTGGTTTTATTGCTGCACTCATGCTCTCTAAGGATTTTAAAGGCAGAGGTTTTATACGTTCTCTCTATATTCTTCCCTGGGCTATACCAACAGTTGCCTCTGCATTCCTGTGGAGATATGTATTCTCGAACACAGGCTGGTTCAACTCTCTGCTTACATACTTCGGATCAAATGCGATGACGAACTGGCTCATAGAGCAACCCTACATACCACTTCTCATCGCAGAGTCTTGGAAGATGACCCCGCTCGTTATGCTCATATTGCTGGCAGGGCTTCAATCAATACCCAGAGAGCTTATAGAGAGTTCGCATGTTGATGGTGCAACAGCAATGCAATCTTTTTTCCATATAACCCTACCCATTATGGTTCCTGTGATTGTATCTGCTTTAGTTGTAAGGCTTGTTGATGCTCTGCGCATATTCACATCAGCCTGGATAATAACTGGAGGTGGCGGAATATATCCTGTGCTCGGCACATACATTGTCAGGTTATACAGGCATGGCCTACTAGGTCCTTCAGCAGCTGCTTCTGTAATGCTTGTGCTTATAGTTGCATTCAGCGTTGCCGTGTTAACCTATGTGAACAGGAGGATGGCTGAGAGATGAGCGCTGACAGAATATTTGGCTCAAGAGCTTTTCTCTGGCTTCTTGTAATTCTTGGAGCTCTTACTATTATAGTACCAATATACTGGCTCGTTCTCACAGCCGTGATGCCACCTCAATTCAGAGGTGCATTTCCTTTACCTTTTATTGTTTTCAGCGCCTCTTTTGATATCTTTAGTTTTGTCTTCAACCTTGGTCTTTTCGATTATCTGACGAACAGCATAATAGTTGCTGTGGGCACGGCGCTCTTCTGCACAGTCATAGGATCGCTTGCAGCCTATTCATTTGCAAAGGTGCGCTTCCCACTTAAATACATATTTCTCATGCTACCTCTTCTCTCAAGAATGGTTCCTGATGTTGGTATAGCTGTACCCCTGATAGAGACATTTCACAGGCTAGGGCTGGGAGATACATATACAGGGTTAATTCTTGTCCACTCCTTGCTAGCTCTTCCAATTGTTATATGGATAATGACATCTCTATTTGAAGAGGTACCTAACGATCTCCTTGAGGCGGGAGAAATTGATGGCTGCACTAAGCTACAGGTTTTTTACAGAATTGCCATGCCCCTAGTAGCCCCGGGGATATCCACATCAATGATCTTTTGCTTTTTGATATCATGGGATGAACTGCTCTTCTCAATGATGCTTATGACAACAAAGCTCACAGTACCAGCCTTTATGTCCCAGTATATATCTTACCCGCAGTATCCTTATGTCATGGCAATATCAATATTCCTCCTTATTCCTGCCTTCATCTTTACCTTTGTCTTCCAGAGGTATATCAGAACAGGGATAATGGCGGGAGCCGTAAAGGGTTAGCTATAAAGGGTAGCGCCAGGATTATATAGGAGGTACTTCATGCTATTTATGAGCAGAGCGTTAGCTGTATTGATGTTCCTGCTTTTGATAGTCTCTGCATTCAGCTATCAGACAAAGGAAACTGAAAAGCTTAAAGCTGAGGATTGTGAATCCTGCAATCATAAGCTGTGCACAGCCATAGGTGTAGGAAAAGATGCTACATGGGATGGCTCTACCATATGCACGCAATCAGCAGATTGTGGAGAATGTGATTTTACTATTCATTACGTTCCCGCTTCTGACCATGAAGCTGGAAGCATAAAACAGATCAGAAAATGGACACAACTTAGCGAGGGTTATATCAATAAGCCCGGGACTGTTATTGCAGAGATACCTGAAGTGAACCATACATATGGGTACTTCAGAGCGGTTTTCGGAGTTATGAACGAGCAAGGCCTTGCAATGGGAGAATCAACCATATCCAGCAGGTCTGAATTATATCCAGCTAACGACTCTGAAGCTGTCTTTGATGTCACAGAGCTCTCCATGATCGCTATGGAGAGATGCACCAGTGCTAGAGAAGCTATAAAGCTCATGGGTTCCCTTGCTGAGGAATTTGGTTTCAGGGGTTCATGGGCAGGGGAATCTCTCATAATAGCGGATGGAGATGAAGTGTGGGTGTTTGAGATCCATCCATCTGATGCCCATTGGAAGGGTGAGGGAAGCGGAGCTATATGGTGCGCCCAGAGGGTGCCGGATGATGGATTTGTTGTTATCCCCAATGAGAGCATAATAGAAGAGATTGATTTGAGCAATGAGAGTTTTATGGCATCCGATAATGTTTATGACGTAGCTTTAAAGAACGGCTGGTGGGATGGTAAGGAGCCCTTCAGATGGGATATGGCATACAGCAACAAAAAAGCGAACAGTCTGCGCTCATGGAGAGCTCTCTCAATGGTCGCTCCATCCCTCGGTTTGAGACCATATGCTGAGGACTATCCATTCTACGTGAAACCTGATAGAAAGGTGACATTCTTTGATATAAGAGGTATACATGGTGACCACTTTGAGGGAACGGCGTTCGATCGGACCAGAGGTTTAGCAGCAGGTCCATTTGGTGATCCTAACTGGCCAGAACCAGCACCGGGAGTTGAGGAGTACAAGCCATTAAGAAGCATAGCAATAATGAACAGCGAGTATGTGGTCATAAACCAGGTAAGGGGATGGATGCCCGATCCTGTAAAGGGTGTTGCATGGTGGGGCGTCGATGATGGGGATACAAACTGTTATGTGCCCTTCTATTGTGGTATAACCCAGCTACCGGAAGCGTACACTATAGGGGATCATCATGCCCTCGATCTGAACTCGGCTTTCTGGATATTCAATCTGGCAGGTAATTGGGCACGCTTAAGATACAGTGATATGATAAAAGAGATAAATGTAGAGCAGAGGCGCATTGAGAATGCTGAACTCTCTGCGCAGCAATCTATTGATAAAAAAGCTATGGAACTCTATGAAAATGATCCCATTGCTGCAAGAAAATTTCTGACCGATTACTGTTTGAGGAATGCAAACGATGTGCTTACCCGCTGGAGATCTTTACTGGATGAGCTTATAGATAAATATGATGACAATGGTGGCGGCCCAGCACCAGAGTGGTGGTGTGAAGCTGTAGCCGGATAGAGATCTATAAACCAGGGTTAGCAATCATTTCATACATTTTGAGGAAGTGATAAAGCGCTTAGCCTCTGTACCTGCCGCAACAGCGCATTGAGAAGATTTATATGCTGTTTCCCTGATAAGACGCAGGAGGTTTTATCATGTCTAAAGAGGTGCTTGAGAGAACGATAAGAAGAGCAAGGGAGAGAAATATGATCATACCAACGTATGAGCAGATGAGGGATCCTTCGAAGGTGCCTGAGAGCATAAAGGAAGAGCTAAAAGGAATAGGCTTATGGGATCTTCATCCGAGGAATCTTTTCAGGATCACATGGAAGAATGATCCGGAGACCGGGGGCTTTGATGGCGCTAACTATATGGAATTGCCTTATGAACTTACAGGAGTAGAGGCAAGGATCTTTGTGCTGATAGGTAAGTTCTTTCCAACAGGATCCCACAAGGTTGGGGCGACATTTGGACCACTGGTGAGCAGACTTGTTACAGGCACCTTTGATCCCACAACGCAGAAAGCTTTGTGGCCCTCTACAGGCAACTATTGCAGGGGCGGGGCTTATGATTCCTATCTCTTGGGTTGCCCAAGCATAGCTGTCTTGCCCGAGGGCATGTCTAAAGAGAGGTTTGAGTGGTTGAAAAAAGTCGGGGCAGAGATATACCCGACTCCAGGCGTAGAGAGCAATGTAAAAGAGGTTTTTGATAAAACAAAAGAGCTGAAGAGGAAGAGGCCCAAAGAGATAGTTGTTTTGAATCAGTTCGAAGAATTCGGAAATCCCATGTGGCACTATGCGGTCACGGGTCCTGCTATGGAGGAGGTTTATCTGAAGGAGAGAAAGAGGGGAGAGAGCTTTACAGCTCTTTTTCTGACGCAGGGCTCTGCAGGAACCCTTGGCTCAGCGAATTATCTCAGGGAGAGATTTCCAGAGATAAAAATATGCGCTGGAGAGGCTCTACAGTGCCCTACTTTGCTTTACAATGGATTCGGTGGACACAGAATTGAGGGCATAGGGGATAAGCATGTTCCATGGATATTAGATTCTAAAAATCTGGACATGGTGGCGGGAATAGATGATGAGGCGTGCATGCATCTTGTGAGGCTCTTCAATGAGAATGAGGGAAGAAACGTGCTTAAAGCTAGAGGCGTGCCTTCTGAGGTAGTTGAAAAGCTTGATCTTCTTGGCATATCTTCTATAGCGAACATCCTGGGGGCTATAAAAATGGCAAAGTATTATGAGATGGATGAAAAGGACATAATCTTTACGGTAGCCACAGATTCTATGGAGCTCTATCGGTCTAGGTTGAGAGAGATGGGCCCAGGTTATACGGAGATGCAGGCTAGCGGAGATTTTGAGAGGTATCTACAAGGCGCAACAACAGACTGGATGGCAGAGCTATCATACCGGGATAAGAAGAGGATACACAATCTGAAGTACTTTACATGGATCGAGCAGCAGGGCAAGAGCATAGAGGAGCTAAATGAGCAGTGGTATAGCAGGGATTACTGGAAAAAGAAGCTTAATTACAAAAAACTTGATAGACGCATAAAAGAATTTAACAGAATGGTAGGGCTCATATGAATAATGAGTTTATGAACAAAAAGATGATAGAGCTCAGATGCAGCCGCTGCGGTAAGGTGTTTAAGCCTGATGAGATAGTCTATACCTGCGATTGTGGTGGCATTCTGGAAACAGTTTATGATCACAGCGAAGTGATGTTTGAGGGAAAGGACATGTGGAGGTACAGCGATCTGCTGCCAGTAAAGAGCAGAACGAAACTCTATGTTGGTGGAACCCCTCTATATAGCTTTGATGATGAAAATATTATGCTGAAGGATGAAACCAGAAATCCGAGTGCATCACTCAAGGATAGAGCTTCTGCCGTTGTCGTTTCTATCGCTAAAGCTTCAGGGTATAAAAAAGTGTCATGCGCCTCAACAGGGAATGCTGGCGTATCTTTGGCGTGCATCTGCGCCTCTGAGGCGCTTGAGAGCTATGTCTTTGTTCCTAAAACAGCCTCCAGACAGAAGCTTGCCCTGCTGAGAGCTTATGGTGCAAATGTTGTCGCTATGGATGCCACATATGATGAATGCTATGACATCTGCAACTCCGTCTCCAAGCAGAAAGGGCTATACAACAGGAACACAGCATATAACCCTTACACGATAGACGGAAAAAAGACTGTTGCCTTTGAAATAGCAGAGCAGTTAGATTTTAAGGTTCCTTCTTACATATTCGTTCCAGTCGGCGATGGATGCATAATAAGCGGCGTGTGGAAAGGTTTCAAGGATCTCAGGGACTGCGGGTTTATCAATGGTATGCCCGTTCTCATAGGCGTGCAGGCTGAGGGCTGCGATCCGCTAGCCAGAGGTAAAGAAGAGTTTGAGCCTGACAATGGAACAAAAATAAAAACAAAGGCCGAAAGTATTGCTGTTTGCAAGCCAAGAAACGGTTTCATGGCTCTGAGAGACGTCAGAGAGTCCGGCGGTCATTTCGTCACAGTGAGCGATGAGGAAATGTTCGATTCATTAAAGCTTCTCGCCTCAAAAACTGGCATATTTGCAGAACTCGCATCAGCCTCAACGATAGCTGCCATAAGAAAAGAGAAATCTGAAGGGAGGATAGATAAAAAAGATGAATGCGTGGCGATCATAACAGGTAGCGGACTGAAAGATGGGAATGCTTTAGAGCTCCTGGAGGGCGAGAATGCTACTGCTTAAGAACTGCAAACTTTTGAACGAAAGCGCAACAAAGGACATACTCATAAAGGGCACCAGGATAGAGAAGATAGCCAGCGATATAAGGGAAAACGCAGAGGTAATTGATCTGAAAGGTTTATTTGTTATGCAGGGTGCCATAGATGCGCATGTACATTTCGATGATCCTGGTAATACGGAAAGGGAGGACTTCGGGCACGGGAGCAAAAGCGCTATAGCCGGTGGTGTCACATGCGTTATAGATATGCCATGTACCTCAAAGCCTCCAGTTATAGATGAAGAAGCTTTCAACAAGAAGCTCTCTGTTGTAGGAAAAAAGACATACTGCGACTTTGCGCTTTATGGGGGAATAGATGGGAAGGATAATAGATATCTGGAGCATATGCGCTCTTTGAAGGACGTTGTGGGCTTCAAGTGCTATGCTACTTCACCAGAGGGGTTCAACAGGATTGATAGGGGAAGGCTCTTTGAGGCTTTATCAGTGAGCAAAAAGCCGATACTGCTGCACGCTGAGGACAATGAAATTGTTGAGCATTTTACAGAGAAATATGAAGAAAGCCAGGATCCCTTGGACTGGCAGAATGCTAGGCCCCCGATAGCTGAAGCTCTGGCAATAAGAAGTGCATCGTGCATAGCTCATTCAACAAAGGGCTCATTGCACATAGTTCATGTGAGCTCTAGAGATGGAGCAATTGCTGTGAAAGAGGGGAAAGAGCTAGCAGACATAAGCGCAGAGACCTGCCCTCAGTACCTTCTGCTAAGCAGTGAGCACCTGGAAAAGTTAGGGACAATAGCAAAGACCTCACCGCCAATAAGAGAAAAGAAGGATAACGCTTTTCTCTGGGACTGCTTGAGGAATAATACCATAGATTTTGTAGCCAGCGATCATGCACCATGCAAAAGAGAGGAAAAGGAGCGGGAGATCTTTGAGGCTTACTCTGGCATCCCCGGGGTGCGCACGCTGTTGCCCCTTATGGTATCTGAAGGCTATAACAAAAAGAGGATAACACTGGAGCGAATGATAGAAGTGCTATCAACAGCACCAGCTAAGCGTTACGGGCTCTATCCAAAAAAGGGAGCTTTAAGAGTTGGAAGCGATGCAGATCTTGTGGCTATAGACATGAAAGAAGAGTGGGTGCTGGAAGAAGAGTATAGCCCGTTTGATGGCTGGAAGCTTGAAGGTAAAGTAAAAAAGACATTTCTAAGGGGTGAGCTTGTCTATGATGGAGAGCTCTTGAATACGAAGAAAAGAGGGAGGTATGTGTACGCGCATTAAATATGGCTTCAATGATGTTCCATCACCTTCAGAGACCTCTATTCTTGCCTTCCAGCATGCTCTTGCTGCCTTTGGAAGCATAATAGCAGTGCCTCTAATTGTTGGCAGCGCTATAGGTCTAAGCAGCAGAGACATCTCTTTTCTTGTCAACATGGCACTGATTGCAAGTGGTATTGGTACACTCATACAAACAATAGGTTTAGGACCAATGGGAGCAAAGGTTCCATGCTTGATGGGAACGTCAATAAAATTTGTAACCCCTGCGATACAGGTGGGAGGTGTTTATGGGCTATCTGAGATATTCGGCTGCACTATCGTAGCCAGTCTCCTTGAGGTTGTTCTGAGCAGATTTTTAAAGTATATAAAAAGGATCTTTACACCCACAGTCAGAGGGTGCGTGATAATGCTCATAGGCCTCACCTTTATGCCAGTGGGCATAACGTGGATAAGCGGAAGTGTAGAGAGCCTGGCGCTTGGACTGCTGGTTATGGTCTTTGTTGTGGTCTTATCCATTTTTGGAAAGGGCATTATATCAACAGGATCCGTTCTTTGGGGCATGCTGCTTGGCTATATAATCTCATTCCCCCTAGGTCTTGTTACAGAGTTTGATCCCTTTGCTGGGGGTTATATAAGCATACCCCAGCCTCTGAAATATGGTTTTTCACTCCACGTGTCAGCTCTCCTGCCATTTTTGATAGTGTATATAGTATCGATGATAGAAACAATAGGGGATCTTCTCGCTATAGAGGAGATATGCGATGAAGAGATAGGAGCAGATGGTCTAGCAAAGGGCATACTTGCAGATGGTGGGACTTCAACAATAGCCGGTTTTTTTAATGCCATGCCTCTGAGCTCTTTCAGCCAGAATATAGGAATAATCTCTCTCACAGGGGTTGCTTCCAGAGGTGTTGTTGCCTTAGCCGGTGTGATTTTTATAATATCAGGGCTTCTACCTCCTGTCGGAAACATCTTTGGAGCGATGCCTCAGCCCGTTCTTGGTGGTGCTGTCATAATAATGTTTGGTCTGGTTGTTGCTGCCGGGATAAGGGTTCTTAAGGATGCTGAGATGAGCAGAAGGAACATGCTTATCATGGCTGTATCCTTAAGCCTTGGGGTTGGCGTGTCTGCGTTTCCTGAGCTCCTTGAGCCATTATCGCAGGAAGTTAGAATGGTATTTGGCTCCGGGATAGTTACCGGAAGCCTGGCTGCGATAGTGATGGAACTTCTTCTTCCGGAGGAAAAAGATGTTGCTTAAAAACTGCAAATATATGGATAATGGAAAAATAAGGAAAGGGGACATAAGAATTGGAGTAGAGAACGGGATCATTGAGGATGTGGGTGATCTTAAACCAGAGGCTGATGAGGAGGATCTTGAAGGAAGAGTTGTGATCCCCGGTATGATATGCTACCATGCTCATGCCTATAGTGCTCTCGCTTTTGCCTTCAATTTGAGAGAGAAGCCCAGAGACTTTGAGAGCATATTAAAAAATCTCTGGTGGCCTCTGGACAGCATGCTTGATAGAGAGGCTGTGTATTGCTCGGGCGTATTAACAGCTATAGAGTATCTCAGGCACGGTGTAACAACGATATTCGATCACCATGCATCAAAGAATTTTATAAGGGGTAGCCTGAATGAGCTGAAAAAAGGTTTTGAGCGTATCGGTATAAGAGGATCTCTCTGCTATGAGATAACAGACAGGTATGGAGAGAGAAAGGCTGGAGAAGCTATGGATGAGAATGAACGCTTTATAAAGCAAAATGGAGGGTTGATAGGTCTGCACGCTTCATTCACCTTGAGCGACGAAACGTTAGCAAGGTGTGCAGAGCTGGCTGAAGAGCTTGATGCAGGGTTTCATGCTCATTTAGCTGAGGGAAAAATAGACAATAAAGATGCTGTTGATAGAGGATATAAAAGCGCTGCTGATAGATTGAACACCTTCGGCATGCTCAACAGCAAGAGCATAATTGCGCATTGCGTCAATGTTAGCAAACGCGATATAAAGCTTTTGAAGAGCACCAATGTTGCCACATGCCCGGGCTCAAATGCAAACAATGGTGTTGGTATAATGGATCTAAAAACAATGCTAAGCGAAGGCGTAAATGTGGTGCTTGGCAACGATTCTTTTGGCTATGATATGCTGGAGGAGGCAAAAAGGCTATCCTTCCTTCAGGATCTCAGGCGCCCATTAGAGGATAGAATAATCAAAACCATAGCTTTTAACAGCGATCTCGCTTCAAACCTCCTTAACAGAAGAGTCGGTAAGATAGAGAAAGGCTACAGCGCAGATCTTGTTGTGCTGAGAGACTGGTTTAACATGGAGAGCTTAAACATAGAGCACGTTATGGTTGATGGTAAGTGGGTAATAAAGAACAGAGAGTTCGTTAATGATCCTGCTGAAGACATAAAAAGAATAAGGAGAGCTGCTGAGAGGATAGGTGAGAAAAGCATGCGTTAGAGGATCTAAGCATTAATTAACTGCTCTTCCTGTATAAAACCAGATCAAAATCCGAATCTAAATTCTGATCTCAATCTTTTTTCCCGTTATGTTGCTCAGCGATTGTGAGAGCTCGCTGAGCTTTTCGGATAGCTCCACATCTACCGAAGCTTTGTGCCTTTCAGACCTCTCTTCTTCGTCATGCGCTCTTTTGAGGCTTCTCTCAAGCTCTTCTAATCTGCGCTCTATTTTATTTGCTTCTTCTTTTATGCT
This sequence comes from Thermoplasmatota archaeon, assembly GCA_034190325.1. Lineage (GTDB taxonomy): Archaea > Thermoplasmatota > UBA186 > UBA287 > UBA287 > UBA287. The sequence continues at coordinate 24,547 of JAXHST010000074.1, read as the reverse complement.
CATTTTCGAGAGCTCATTCTTTATGCTTTCGATCTCTTTTCTAAGGCTCTTTATCTCTTTTGCCCTGAAAGAAAAATCGCTCTTAAGTATTGCCTCTATGTCCCTGAGACCTTTATCTTTTCGCTCTGCCTTAATGACAGTGTCGCCTTCTAAAGCTTTTTTTATGTGCTGCAGCTGTTCCTTAACATTTTTGTTGAGGATTGTTTCTAACGGAGAGAATAAAAGCGCATTTAAAGCTTCTCTCTCCTCTGGCAGAAGCGTTCTTTTACCGGTTTCATCCTCTTTTTTTAATAGATTAAGCACCTTCTTTATTGGCGAGATCTCTCTCTCGAGCTCCTCCTCTTTCCTTTTGAGTTTATCCTCTTTTTCAGAGAGCTCTTTTTCAAGGGTTTCATACTTTATCCATTGCTTAGAGCTCTTAATACCATCTATCTCCTTTTTTTCACTCTCAATCTCCTTTTCAATATCTTCACTCACGTTTTCCCCATCCGAAACTTTAGATGAGGTGAGAGCTTCTATCTCCTCTATGAGCTCTCTGCTGTGATCAATAGCTTTGATGGTGCCATCTTTTTTGCGCACTGGTGCTACCATACGATTGAGTAACGATCGCAATTTTTTAACGTCAAAAATAACAGCTTTTACCTCGTCAGGAAAAACGGCTTTGACAAACCTTATGTTGTATGATAGCTTACCAAACGGCGTTTCAAGAGCGGCAGAGATATCTCTATAAAAAGATAAAACCGTTCTGTAGTCTTTCTCCTCAGGTACCTGAACTTTAAAGATCGCACTGAGATTTGAGACCATAACATCCCTATTCGGCACACCCCTTATCCTTAGAGCATCGGATATGCCCTCTTTTGGCTTGGCCTTACTTAGCCTTTCTGTATCCTGTTTTAGCCTTTCCATGGTGCTTTTTATTTCGCTATAAATTCTCTCAACTCTAAGGTTGCTGGACAAAGATCTGTCCGCATCCTGCAAAAGAGCTTTTGCCCCTTCCAGATCAATGATCTCTACCTTCTTTTTTCTGATAAAGTCCATATTCCTGATTGATTGTGTGTTTATTTATAATTTTTATTCTTATTCCTATGTCACTGCATCTGATTGTGTGGATCTGTGGTCTCTATTTAGCTGCGCCAGATAATGTTCTACATACACACTCCTAATTTTGTGTACATCATTGCATTCAGGATCCCACCAGCGCAGTTCATCACAAGATCTATCGGCAGAGTTAATAGAGAGCCCAGAGTGCCCAAGGATTGCGCAGCACTCCCAAGTGAACTGGAAAGGCTTGTTAGTGACTCAAGTATGTCCATGTAATATTCGATCTCTGGCCATATGGCCATGCAAGTTGGCCATGGATCATTGCATCCTTCAACGAAGTTAAAGACAAAGTCATGCAGATAGGCAGATAAAGCCTCCGGTATAAAGGAAGAGACACTCACAAGGAACACAGATAGGAGATATATCATATTCGAGCAAAGAAAATTGATCGCTGCCAGAAGGCCTATAGGGATTGAGAGACACAGCCCTGTGATCGCTCCAAAACCCTTCATGAACAGACCGAAGATCACAAATATGTCTCTGATAAAGACGGTTACAACCTTTGTGATTGCATAAGTAATAGAAAAGCCAAAGAACTCAGTGATTAATGATCTCGGTGAGAGCACCGTTCTCAGCAGAGCTTTTAGAGCACTTATAGCAAAATCATATGTTCTGTGTGCTATGGATACCGTTTCATCATAGCAGTTCACCACACCATCCACAGCCTCTTTAGCTGGTTGTGCTTTGACTGTGGTTAATAGAACAAGCGCTATAAGGAAGATAGCTTTGATCTTCTTCATCTCGCTCACTTTATTCATCCCCTTTATTTTATTCATGATTTTTGTCTTATTCATAACGCAGCGCCTCCATGGGAGCCATTCTGGCAGCCCTGTATGCAGGATAGATACTACTGACAAATGTTACGACAGTGCCTATGACGAATCCCTCAACTATGCTCAGGATAGCCTGCGGACTGAATAGGAGGGCAGAGACCGTTAACCCTGTTTGTTCAATCATCCTTGGCGGAAAGAACATAGTGAGCACCACAGAATTTACGAGGTATCCCCCAAAAAGGCTGAAAACCATGCCTATGAAACTTGCCAGCCCTCCAAGCATCAGAGCTTCGTATATGAACATCCTTGTCACCTCTTCTTTATAGCCCCCTATAGCTCTCATAACTCCTATCTCTTTAGTTCTTTCAAGAACAGACATGAGCATCACATTTAAAATGCTTATCCCTGCAACAACCAGAGATATTGCACCAATCGCAGTCAGCACAAGCGTCAGTGTGCCGAAAACATTCTCTATGCTCTCTGTGATGTCACTCATCAATATCACACTCACCGTATCCTCTTTTCTATTCAGCCTGGTTTCTATATACTCTTCAGCGCCCTTTAAGTCTGATACGTTATTGACCTTAAGATTGACATAGGAATAACCCGTAGATCCTATGAGCCTGTCAAATTTATCCTCAGAAATAACAATTGCGTTGTTCGGGTTCACAATCATGCTTGCGCTCCCTTCTTGCTCTTCGATCACACCAACTGTTCTATATGTCTCACCATTCATGTAGAGATTGCTTCCAACACGCACCGCTCTATCTTCAGCAAATCTGTAACCAACGACCACTTCGTTTCTGGTTCCTTGAGGCCATCTCCCTGACTCGAGGTACCATAGCGTGCGCGCTTTATCAAGGTCTATTCCCATAAGACTTGCTCTGAAGGAATCAGAGTGCAAACCTTTGCTCACATTGCCCATCATATCCTGCTTTATTGGTGTGACCTCTCCATCAACAGGAACCTTCTCTATTATGCGCACCTGTTTCTCACTTATGTATTCACTATAGCTCATCACAGGCATTACCATAATATCTGAAGCAAGACCACTTAGCTGCGCGCTAACCGTTATCTGCACTGTAGAGCCGAGGATGCCTATAGTTGTAACAGCAACCACCCCTATAATTATTCCTAAACCTGCAAGCACACTCCTCGAGAAGTGCCTTCTCAGATTTCTGTATGCCATCTTGAATAATATTGTTTCAGCCATTTTCGTATAGCCTTCCATCTCTTATAGTTATTTTTCTTTCCATGTACTCTGCTATATGCATGTCATGGGTAACGATGAGCATTGTTAAACCCATGGTCTCATTTAGCTCCTTCAGCAACTCCAGGGTCTGCTCACTTGTCTTTGAGTCAAGGTTTCCTGTAAGCTCATCCCCGAGCACTATAGCAGGCTCTCCAACAAGAGCCCTGGCTATAGCGAGCCTCTGCTGCTGACCGCCACTTAACTGTTTTGGGAAGTGCTCCAGAAACTTTTCATCAAGAGCTAGCCTTTCGGAGATCGTATTTATTTTCTTATCTATCTCATCAAGGCTCCTGCCCTGGAGATAGAGAGGCAACTGGATGTTCTCTCTTCCAGTGAGTGTGCTTATGAGATTATACTGCTGGAATATGAAGCCTATCTTTTTCCTTCTTATCTCTGTTAACCCTTTATCCCCAAGCTTAGATGTGCTTACGCCATCTATCATCACATCTCCTCTGGTTGGTCTATCAAGGAGCCCCACCATACTGAGAAATGTGGATTTTCCTGATCCGCTTGGCCCTATAACAGCAACCTGCTCCCCTTTATTTACCCTGAGATTAGCACCTAACAAAGCATTGACATCACCGCCTGGAGTTTTATAGATCTTTGTCAGATCTGCGATCTCAAGAGCGTAATCACCCATTTCTCTTCCTTCTCCTCAAAATAACGATCACTGCGAGCGCTATAACTATTATGGCAAACAACAAAGCGCTCCAGAACAAAACAGAGGGTCCTCTGCTGCTCTCTGCCTCTGGTGGTTTAGGTGGCATTGTAAGGGTGAAAAGCTCCACTTGCTCCTCGTTTCTTGAGTCCAGGTACCTTATGCTTATATTATACGCCTCAGGCTCCATGTTTGGCTTTTTATTCATTACCTTCAGCTCAAAGGGTATGAAGTCATCCGGCTCCATTGTTCCCACATAGTATGTTGAGCCAGAGTAGGCAGGAGTAAAATAACCATCCTCTGTTGCTTCAAGGATAACGGACTTTACCTTCTCAGAGCCGACGTTGTTCGCGTCTCCGCTTATAGTTATGCCATCAATAGACTGAGAGATCTCTATGGAAGAGAGATATATGCTAGGCTTTCCGACAAAGAGAATACCAAAAGGATATGAAAAGGTTATCGATTGATTAGCGCTCTGTGGATAGAATGAGATCTGCATCTCGTATGAATAGGTTCCTGGCTCCAGATCAGCATCCGGCACTATATTATAGCTCACATTTTTCTGCTCTCCCGGCTCTATATCTCCCAGAAAGAAGGTATTACTTCCCGCAACCATGGTACCATCTGCACTTCCACTGGTACCTGAAGTGGCTGTGCCCCCGAGCAACGATGCAGCATCTGAAGCTGTTGCGTTTTCCTAGGGCGCCTGTTGCGCTCTCCTTATGGTTGCATAAGCGCTGTATGCGGGATATCTGCCAGCATTTGTGATTTTAACAGTAATATTACCTCCTATCCCCATCTCCAGAGGCTTATCAAATATATCGATTGAAAATACTGGTTGGGGAGAGAAAACACTCACACCGATTCCGGTGCTATATGAAAAGGGTCTGTTGTGTCTCAGGTAACTCACCTTTACAGGAACATAATAGGTCCCGGGCGGCGTTTCGTATGAGGAATACAGGGTATATTTGATCTCTTTTTCCTCTCCGGGCTTGAGAGAACCGAGAGCTCTTTGGGTTGATCCCTCAATGAAAACGCTGCTGTTCGTTTGCGCCATATCTACAACAACATTTTCAACCGTAGATCTTCCGCTGTTCAAAGCACTCAATGATACGTTAACAGAGTATCCTGCTGGTACATATAAGGGCAAAGAAGCAGATAAAACAGCATCTGGAACGAAATCACTGCTCTCCTGCTGTGCTGGTTGCTGAAGGATCTGCTGGGGTAGCTGCTCAGGGATCTGCTGTGCTGTAACCAGAGATACAAACAGGAGCATGAGTATAATTGCTGACTTCATAGAGGGTTAAAGGAGTCTCTATCTAATTAAATTTATCTCTTGTTTAATATATTCAGAACGCGCCATGATTTCTTGGCACTGAGACACGATTTTCAGTATAAAAACCAGAGTGGTTGAAGATCTGATTGCTGTCAAAAGCGCTGGTGGAAGGTTAAGTGGTGCTGGCCAGGTGCCATAGGTGATCCGTAATAGACATAAATAACATAGATATAGAGCTCTGTTCTGTGCCCTGCAAACAAGGCTCTACAAGATCTCCAGAGGCATAAAGACAAAACGATGAGAAAAATATAAATCGCAGCATGTTGTGTATTATTTATGAAACTCTCTGTTTATTTAGTGGCAATGGTAATTATGATACCGACTCTTTTGCCTGTAACAGAATCTCAAGAGAGCCCGGATTTGAGAGAAGTTGTGCCTACCTGTTTCGGTCTTGAAAACATTCCAAGAATCGGAGGAATATTTGAGATCCTTGCAGAGTATCTGTCAAAGGTGCCTGTTTTAGGAGAGTTTTTCATGAAAGAAAAGATAAAACCATATTTAAACCCGCAGCTAAGCGTAGAAGAGAGAACAGAAGATCTTTTGAGAAGGATGACTCTGAAAGAGAAGATCGGTCAGCTGTGGCAGGTAAATCCCGGGGATGTCACGACTGACGGCAAGCCGGATGAAAAAAAGGCAAAAGAGGTTATAGTTGATCTTGGTGCAGGTTCGTTCCTCTCTGTGGCTGGAGAGGATCTCTACAAACTGCAGGGGATAGCGGTAGAGGAAACAAGGTTAGGTATACCGATAATTTTTGGCATAGATGCCATACATGGTCATGCGCTTTACCCTGGCGCTACAGTATTTCCAATGCCTCTCGCTCTTTCGTGCAGCTGGAATGAAACGCTGCTTGAGGATGTAGGGAGAGCGACAGCCAGGGAGGTTGAAGCCACTGGACCGAGATGGACATTTGCGCCCATAATGGACGTAGCCAGAGATCCCAGGTGGGGCAGAATTGTTGAAGGTTTTGGCGAAGATCCTTTCCTCGTATCATCGCTGGGGGTTGCGGAGATAAAAGGTTTTCAGACAGAGATCCTTGCATGTGCAAAGCACTTTGCAGCCTATTCTGAAACAACGGGGGGCAGGGATTATTCACCAGCAGATGTATCTGAGAGAACCTTGGAGGAGATATTTCTACCACCATTTGAGGCTGCTGTTAAGGCTGGTGTTGGCACAATTATGACATCCTTCAATGAGATAGGGGGCATACCTTCAACAGCCAATGAACTGCTCGTAAGAGAAAAGCTCAAGGATGAATGGAACTTTGATGGCTTCGTTGTTTCGGATTACAACTCCGTAAGTATGCTCTATGATACACAATTCGTTGCTGGAAGCTTAAAAGAGGCTGCGGAGTTAGCCATGAATGCTGGTGTTGATATGGAGATGGTGAGCAGGGCCTATGTTGATAACCTGGAAGCTCTTGTGAAAGAGGGTAAAATAGATGAGAAACAGATAGATGATGCGTGCAGAAGAGTGCTTGAGGCAAAGTTCAGATTGGGGTTGTTTGAGGATCCCTATGGAAGCAGGGATCTAAACGTGATCAATAGCGAGGAGCACAGAGCATTAGCCCTTCAGTCAGCCAGAGAGAGCATTGTGTTGCTGAAAAACGATGGCGTCCTTCCCCTAAGTGGCAAAGAGAGCATAGCCCTCATAGGTCCTCTTGCCGATGCATCTCAGGATCAGCTTGGCGGTTGGACAAACGAGCAGCCCAGAAAAAACATAGTGACGGTTCGGGATGCTCTTCAAAGCGCGAATTACGCAAAAGGATGCGACATTCTGAAGCCTCTGGACAAAAATGAGGTAAACAAAGCTGTTTCTGCTGCAGAGAGCTCTGATGTGGTTGTTCTCGTGATAGGAGAGACAAAAGACATGAGCTCTGAGCCAAATAGCAGGAGCTCTCTATCCTTACCCGAACCACAGCAGGATCTCTTTGAGGCTGTGAAAGCAACAGGAAAGCCGATCATTGTCATTCTCATCAATGGTAGACCTCTCGAAATAGGGAAGATAGCGGAAGAGGCTGATGCTGTTATTGAGTCCTGGTTCCCAGGTGAAGAGGGAGGTAACGCTATATCCGATATCCTGTATGGGAGATATAATCCCTCAGCAAAGCTTACTGTGACATTTCCAAAGACAACGGGGCAAATACCTCTATGGTACTATCACAAACCACAGAAAAACTGGGATCATGAAAGTTATGGTGAGAGATATGTAGACATTGAGGATGACCCACTATATCCCTTCGGTTATGGACTGAGCTATACAGGCTTTGATTACTCAGAGCTGAAGATGGAGGTTGCTGAAGGAGCTGTTAATGTGAGTTTCAATATTAAGAACACCGGCAAGATGAAAGGAAGTGAGATAGCTCAGCTCTATTTCAGCGATAGGGTTGCAAGTGTAACAGTAGCCGATAAAAAGCTTTGCTCCTTTACCAGAGTGGAGCTGAAACCACAGGAGAGCAAGAGAGTGGAGCTCTCCATACCTATAGAGAGATTTTCACTGCTTAACAGTGAGATGAAGAGAGTTGTTGAACCAGGTGAATTTGAAATCCTTGTTGGGAGCTCCTCCAAAGACATAAAGCTCAGAGGCTCTTTTAGAATATAGCTCTCTTTCTTCTGAGAGTGAGGTGCAGGTATGTAACGATAGCGAGAAAAAGCTTCTTAATCTGCAATTTAGTATGTAAAACTTAAATAAAGCAAATCATATTCTCTCAGATGAGCGGAAGGATAAAAAGAATTGGAGTTCTCACAAGTGGCGGAGACAATCCAGGGTTGAATGCGTGCATAAGGGCTGTTGTGCGTACCTCCATCTCAAGAGGTGCTGAGATCTTTGGTATACGCAGGGGATTTGATGGATTGATTAAGGGTGATATGGACGCTATGGATTCCAGATCTGTGAGTAACATCATAGGGAGAGGTGGAACCATACTTAGCACAGCACGTTGTCCAGAATTTTTCACAGAGGAGGGAAGGTTAAAAGCGCTAAAGGTATTGAGAGAGAATGAGATAGATGGCATTGTTGTCATAGGGGGCAATGGCTCTCTAAGGGGGGCTTTTGAGCTTCACAAACTTGGATTTCCTGTCATAGGAGTCCCTGGAACAATAGATAATGACGTAAATGGCACGGATATATCCATAGGTGTTGATACTGCTTTGAATACAATAATAGAGGCAATAGATAAGATAAAGGATACAGCCTCATCGCACAATAGAACTTTTCTTATAGAGACTATGGGTAGAAATTCAGGGTATTTGGCCCTCTCAAGTGGCATAGCTGGTGGAGCAGAGATGGTTCTGATACCTGAGGTGGAGACATCTTTTGATGAGATAGTGGATACAGTAAGGAATTCTTATAAAAAGGGAAAATCACACTGCATAATAGTTGTCGCTGAAGGCTGGAAGCCTGGAACTAAAGAGCTTGCAGAAAAGATTGGTGAGAGAGGCAAGGAATATGAATTTTCCGTAAGAGTTACGCAGCTAGGGCATGTGCAGAGAGGAGGAGATGCCAGTGTTTTTGACAGGATATTGGCAACAAAACTTGGGGCAGCTGCAGCTGAAGCGCTAATATCTGGTAAAAGTGGTGAAATAGTGGGAATTTTGGGTAGTGGTATCACTTTTACGTCTCTAGAGGAGGCAGTATCCTATGAAAAGCAGATAGACAAAAAGCTGTATGCTCTAGCTGAGATTATGGCAAAATAGAGGGTGTGCAGTTATTGATATTAGAAGTGAGCATCGCGATATATCTTTTTTACAATTTTTGTTAACTTTGATAAGAACAAAAGAGGTATGGATATAACCACAAATAAAAAAGCAAAAGTCAGTTAGCATCATAAAAATTAATAACTCACTGAAGTTTTGCTGCTAGCCTATCACCCCCCTTTTCGTTGAACAGCGATGAGTTTTGACGCCATTCAGATGAAATAGACAGATCTCTCTGAACTCTGATATCTTCCTATGATCAGGATATCCCAAGGATTATGAGAGAGCATATGATATAAACATCCCAAATATGTCTTAATCTTTTATCAATTATTCTTCTTACTTTGTCTATGCCAGATGTTTGATTTAATAAGAAATCTTCAAAATCATCAACCCAGGAATCATAATGTTCTAATTCATATAGAGGGAATAACATTCTATCAAAGGTTTCTTGTTTGGATAACTTTTCAGCACGAACCTCTATAACGCCATTTATACTATTCTTATACAGGGCTAAAACGAGATATAAGAGATTGGGAAGAGTGAACTTCAGTCCATGATGTCATGCTTTACAAACGTACTTTAAGTACGTTTTAAATAAAACGCAGCTCTTAATGCGTTTGTATTTGCTTATGATCTCTATCAGCTGTTTACCCTGAAGAAAAAGAGCTGATAGCGTATACAACCTTGCTAAAGCAAGGTTTATATAAAACGTGCTTCGCGCGTTTGTATAAGCTATCAAGAAATTTAGGATTACAGGCGTTAAGATGGAAGAATAGATGATAGATGGAGATCAGAAAAGTTCAAAATTTAATGAAAAATAGATAAAATTAGCGATCTGGATAGAAATCATAGTTATTCAAAACTCTCTGTATCCTGTCTAAGTAAAGAGATTGGTCTTATCCAGAGCGTTCATCAGATAACTTGACAGAAAATCCTGTTCAACCTCTGAATATCACTCTTTTACTGAGGAGCTTTGGGACAGCCAGAGGCTCAAATGGATAGCCATCGATCTCTCTATCAACATATCTGTTAATATCCTCAAGGGTCATACCCTTTACCGCTCCACTTCTTAACCTTACAGGGTATTTTTCTGCGCCGTGCTCTTTCTCTCCCATCACAACGATCATGCTTATCCACTCTCTCTCAGCATCCCTTATCCTTCTGGCAACGCTCTCTTCCCTATCGTCAATATCAACTCTTCCATGCAGCTTCTCTTCAATCTCAAGGCAGTCATTGAGATATCTCTCATCCACAGGAATGAGTCTTAGCTGCGTTGGTGCAAGCCAGAACTTTAGCTCATGCTTCTCTTTTTTCAGAGCATCTTCGAACACAGAATGCATAAGCCTCTCTATCGAGCCAACAGATGTGTGCACTATTGTGCAGAACTTTTTCTCACCGCCCTCATCCGTATATGCTATGCCATAACGTTCTCCATCTTCAACATCGAGCTGAACTGTGCATAGCTGAACCGAGCCACCGGTAGAGTCTATGGATTGGAATTCATCCTTTATAACCCAGTAGTGTGTTCTGCGATCCAGGATCTCTATAAAAGCATCTTTGCCTGCATAGTTAAGGAGCTCTGTTATCCTCTCTTTATATCTCCCATAGAACTCATCAACAGCCCGGAAAGCAACCGCATACTCTATACTTAAACCTCTCATAAGGTCAACATGCTTTTTGAATATAGCTTCAAATTCACCCCATGCCTCTTCTACACCTCTGGAGAAAGAATGCAGATCCGGCATATGAAACGCCCTTAGCCTTTTTAATCCGCTGAGCTCGCCACTCTGTTCATAGCGAAAGCTCTTCGAGAACTCATATATGCGAAAGGGCATGTGCTTATAGCTGATAACAGCATCTTTGAGCATTCTGAATAGTCCAAAGTCCCCCGCAAATCGGAGGACAAACTCCTTTTCAGATTCTCCCCCCTTAACAACATAGTGCCTTTCATGGAATGACTCTGTCTGCTCTCTTACATCTGGCTCAGCCCAGTTGTACAGTATGGGTGTATCTATCTCCATGGCGTTCAGACTGTTCGCTACATCCTTGCAGAAGCGCTGGAGCAGCTCAAAAATGAGGGTGCCATTCGGATAGAGTCGAAAATGCCCCGAATCACTGGCTGACTCGTAATCTACGGTTTGCAGTCTCTGCATTTCTTTAAAAGCATTGCTCTCACCACTCTTCTTCCCGAGCTCTTCACTCAGAAAATACTTCCTCAAGCTCTCTTCCCTTATATTTTCAGTCTCTTTTTCCTCTTTTTTCAGAGGGATCTCATTTCCTTCCTTTGTTAGAATAACGAACTTTTTCTCTACTTTTTGTACAACCTCCTCTCTGGTTTTCTTCCTGGGTTCTATAGTTTTTGAAAGCTCCGATAGGGGGTGCCCTTTGCATGAGAGAACAAAGCTCTTATACCAGCCGAATGGTGCCCTATGCACTTCGTACCTGCCTTCTAGAGCTTTTGCTATGCTTCTGGTTATGTTTATTGCGCTTCCTGGATCCAGAAGTGAGCTGCTAAGATGTGCATAAGGGTACACAACTATTCTTTTTGCGCCGACCTTTTTAGCTATAGAGTCTATTTCTTCGGCGCATTGTTCAACAACAGATTCATCATCTATAGCTTCACAGGTTATGAAAACAACAAGGGGTTCTTCTATCCTTTTCCTTCCTTCTTTTTCATCAATCTCCTCAGCAATATCCCTTATCTTTTCCCTTGCTTCATACTCAAAATAGTCTGCATGTATTGCTAATATTCGCATAGAGATAAAAGTTCATTTTTGCTTATATTTGTTTTGTTCATCCCCTAGTGAAATTATGTGCAGAACTTTGAGTTATGACAGTATCTTTTAAAATCCAAGCAGAAAACTACAGGCGAAAAACCTATACCATTCTAATTAAATTATGGGATATGAACAACATTTTTGCCTTTGGTTATCAAAACGAAGCTTCGGGAAAAACGACAATCTCCATTGCAATTGCAAGAGCTTTGGCCAATAGCAATCTAGCTGCAGGGGTCTTCAAGCCAGTTAGTGCCCACAACTTCTGGTACCAGTACGATCACACTTTACGTAATAGTGAGGCAGGCACTCTGTTCTCTGAGGATATATTTAAGCTTGCCAATGCAGCAAAGAGCTCCGAACCCTACCAGCTGTTAAATCCTGTTGATAGGCTCATATCCCAGCCAGACATAGAGAAATATGTGCCTCCCTCCCCCATAGATAGAGTAATCGCAGAGAGGATAACCACCTATGAAAATGGTCTCAAGGATTTCTATCTGATAAATGATAATGCGAAAAACAGTTTGATATTCCAGAGCGATGTTGTGCATAAGATCATAGGAGATAAAGAGGTAAAGGTATGCGGCAGCTTCAAGGAATGGGATGAGATCGAGCGTAAAAAACTTTCTGAGGCAATAAAAACATGCTATGAAAAACTATGCATGAGCAATGAGATAGTTCTTGTGGAGAGCTATAACAATGAGATCCCTGTCCTGCTGCCCGGAATAAAGCATGCTCTGATGGTTGCCCCGGGGAAGGTGTTCATATATGAAGGCAAGGAATTTTCTGAGTGCTTTGAGGCAAACGCAAGAGCAAAAGGAAGGACGCTCGGTGAGGAGATCTTTAGAGAGATAAAGCCTGTGCACATCATGGAGCTCTCACCTCTCAAAAGAGAGCAGCTGGAGGACTATGATTTTCTTGCCAGAGAGATAGGAAAACCAATTCTTGAAACAATGGACGTGCTGTGAGGGCGGATAAAAATTTGTTTTAGAAAAAAGTCACCTAGCCTCGCGATGAAAAGATAGGAAAGAGCCACCAGCCGGACGTGGCGGGACTTTCAGTCCTGCAGCCAGAGAGGTTTCACTCAACAAAACATCTGTGCTGTTTTCATCTGGTCATTCCCCTCTCAAAGACCGGGATGGCTATTATGAGCGTGGCTATCCCGAAAGCGAGCATGACCACAACGTCTGTATAGACATTCCCCAGGGTGGCGCCAAACACCATTATCCTCCTCATCGCATCAACTGCGTATGTGAACGGGAGCCACCTCGATATAGTCTGCATAAAAGATGGCATCATCTCTATAGGGAAGAATATCCCGCTCAGGAACATCATCGGCAGCGTCAGGGTCATTATGATCATGCTCGCAGTCTCCTCATCCTCGGCTATTGACGTCATGACAATCCCCAGACCTACGAAGCTGAAGACTCCCAGGAAGAGGATAGCGAATATGGAGAGGAGGCTTCCGTACACGTTTATTCTGAACAGGACTATAGCCAACACCAGGGAGAGTATACCCTGAATGAAGCCTCTGATGATTCTACCCAGAGCCTTTCCTCCGATTATGGAGAATCTGCTTATCGGGGCAGCAAGGAATCCGTTCATCGTTCCTATATCCTTCTCGTATGCTATGGCTCTCGGCAGACCAGTCATCACAGAAGTGATCATTGTCATCATCAGTAGTCCTGGTATGACGAATTCAACGTAGCTGCTGCTTTCCGTTACTCCCTTTGCCTCCGCCTTAAAGGGAACAACCATCGCCACAGGATCTATCCCTATCTCTCTGGCCATAGGCTCTAGACCCGTGACTGCATATTCCTCGCTCATAGAGCTTATTATCTGCGTCAGGACCTGTGACAGGATCTGGGATATCTGCGGATTGCTGTTGTCTGTTATGACCGTTATGTCTGCGGTAGAGGAACGAGTGCTCAGAACCTGCGAAAAGTCCTCAGGAATGATGATTGCTCCGAGAGCATTACCTTCAACGATCATATTCCTTGCCTCTTCCTCGGAAGAAGCGTTCTTCAGAATCATCATTTTTGATGCCGAATTCATCTGTTCTATGGCAGATATTATCCCGGACCCGGCACTTCCGGAATCGGCGTTCACTATCGCTACAGGGATGTTGCTCACAGAATTTGAAGATGGAAACATAAAGCTCATCATGGCCATCATTATGAGCGGCATGAGAACCATCATTGCCATGCGCATCTTGCTCCTTCTCAGCTCCATAAGATCCTTCCACGCAATCCACAGCGTGTGTGATATCTCACTCTTTATTCCCATTTATTCACCTCCAAAAGTCAATTTTATAAATACATCTTCCAGACTGGGCTCTATCTCTTTTATGGATATTATCCTGGAATCACTGCTCTTTATTCTATCTATCACGCTGTCAACGAAATTTTCTCCCTGCCCATATATCCTGAGTTCACCATCCCTGCTGGACACATCCCTGACGCAGTCAAGAGCTCTGATGGATTCAATCGCCTTTGCGCTATCCGTGATCTTCACTTCAAGGACCTTCTCTTCGGAAATCTTTCTTTTCAGGTTTTCTGACGTGTCCAGAGCCGCTATCTCTCCTTTGTTTATTATAGCTATCCTGTTAGCAAGAGCGTCCACTTCCTCCATGTAGTGCGTCGTCAGGATCACTGTTATCCCCATCTCTCTGTTGAGTTTGGCTACCAGTCTCCTTATCTCAACGCTTGAATGCGGGTCAAGACCGAGGGTTGGCTCATCAAGAAAGAGAACCTCAGGATAGTTTATCAGCCCTCTTATCAGGTTTATTCTCTGCCTCATGCCGGTCGAGAAGTTTTTTATCCTCTCATTCTTCCACTTATCCATATCTACGGTCTTCAGGAGCTCATCTATCCTTTCGTCAAGTGCTTTCTCTTCTATGTTGTAGAGCTTCCCGAAGAGTTTAAGATTCTCATAGGGGGTGAGATAATCGTACAGTATCATCTTCTCTGCCACCAGACCTATTCTCTTTCTGATCTCTCCCGCATCCTTGACGATATCTAGCCCATCTACAGTGGCAGTGCCCGAGGTAGGCCTGAGCAGAGTTGACAGCATCTTGAGAAGCGTGGATTTTCCTGCCCCATTAGGGCCGAGAAGACCGAAGATCTCCCCTTTGCTTACAGAGAAGGATATTCCTTTCACAGCTTTCACTCCGTTCCTGTATACCTTTACAATATCCTTGACTTCAATTATATTGGTCATGCTATCACAGTCCAAGCAGTTGGAATGTATTGCTAATATAAATAATATATGACGCATCTATTCTGGACAATCTCTTTGGCGACAGATATCTGGAAGCACAGAACGTGAGGAATAAAGTGCATCTCTATTAATGGAGGGAGACTATATAAAAGGCTGTTTGCAAAATATTATGGTATAACGGATCTCACAGACAAAGAATGAAGAAGATAAGCGCTATTGCAGAGACTAAAGATCTTTACGCTGTGGAAGCTGCACCGGGAGAGGTTATAGGTGCAAAAAGCAACATTGCTTCACAACAGTATGCTGGTAGTGCTGTTCCATTGTTCACCTTTGGTCCAAATGCTTTTGGAGGATTTATGGAATTTATAGACAACACAGAAGTTGGTGAAATGTTTAATGAGCTTTTAGTCAGAGAGATAGGGAAGCTAATCCTTGAGACTATCAATATCCTCTGAGATCCTCCTAAAATAACAGCAATGCCTCTGGATCCTGAAAAATACAGAATTTATAAATAAGACAAAAGCCATCTTTTCACCTATGAAAGTGTTTATAGGTGTTGCGTGGCCTTACGCAAACTCATATCTTCATCTAGGGCACATAGCCGGAGCCTATCTACCTGCCAGCATATTCGCTAAATATCAGAGGCTTAAAGGAAATGATGTTCTTATGGTAAGCGGGTCAGATGAGCATGGTACACCGATAATGGTAACAGCAGAAAAAGAGGGTAAAAAACCTGGCGAAGTTGCTAAATTCTATCACAGAGAGAACTCAATGGTCATGGAAGCCCTAGACATCGGCTTTGATCTGTTCACTGAGACATCAACAGAGAACCATAAAAGAGTTGTTCAGGACTTTTTAAAAAAGCTCATTGAAAATGGCTACACCTATGAGGATTTTATGGATGAGCCCTACTGCACAAACGAAAATCGCTTTTTGCCGGATCGTTATGTTGAGGGCACATGCCCTTATTGCGGTTATGAAAGTGCAAGGGGAGATCAGTGTGATAACTGTGGTAAGCTTTTAGATCCCAAGGATCTTATAAGGCCCAGATGCAGGATCTGTGGAGGCACGCCAGAGATAAGACGGAGCAAGCATCTATTTTTCAGGCTGAGTGCTCTTGAAAACAGATTGATAGATTACATAGAATCGATAAAGATAGATCTAAAGCCCAACGTTTACAATTTCACAATAAATTTTCTGCACTCGGGCTTAAAGGACAGGGCGATAACAAGGGATATAAACTGGGGCATTGAGGTGCCTGTAGAGGGCTATGAGGATAAGCGCATATATGTCTGGTTTGAAGCTGTGTTAGGTTATCTATCCGCAGCTGTAGAGTGGGGAGATTGGGAGCGCTACTGGAAGGATAAAGATGCAAAACATTATTACTTTATTGGCAAAGATAACATTCCTTTTCATACGATAATATGGCCGGGAATGCTCATAGCTCATGGCGGGTTAAAACTCCCGGATAGTGTTCCTGCGAATGAGTATCTTTTGGTCAGCGGAGAGAAATTATCAAAATCCAGAGGCATAAGCATAAATGTGAAGGATCTTTTAAAAATATATGAGCCAGACGTCATACGATATTACCTTGCGTCAAACATGCCTGAAGAAAAGGATAGTGAGTTTAATTTTGAAGATTTTATAAGCAAGAACAACAACGAACTTGTGGCTAATCTCGGCAACTTTGTGCATAGAGTTTTGACATTTGCCCAATCGAATTTTGGATCTGTGCCTTCAGGCTTTCTTGAGTTGAGGGTAAAAGAGGAGATAGATAAAGCATTTGAGGATGTGCAAAAAGCAATAGATGCTTTCCATTTTAAGGCGGGGATAAGAAGGATAATGGCTCTGAGCTCCTTCGGCAATCTATACTTTTACGAAAAGGAGCCATGGAAAAAGATAAAAGAGGACAAAGAGGGGTGTGCTAATACCATCTACAATGCTGCGCAGATAGTTAATGCTCTCTCTATTCTCCTTGCTCCCTACCTGCCATTCACTTCCAGAAAGATAAGAAGGGTGCTGGGGCTGATGGATGTTAATAGATTTGAATATCGTGAAGAGAAAAGTGAAGATTTTACACTCGAAAAGCCAGAGATCCTGTTCAAGAAGATAGAGGAAAAAAAGTTCTCATTGGAGGGAATAGAGCTCGTTGTTGGTAAAATTGAAGAGGTAAAGGATCACCCGCAGGCTGACAAGCTGTATGTTCTGAGAGTAGATATAGGCAGCGAACAAAGACAGATCGTAGCAGGTCTTAAGGGTTATTTGAGTGCAGAAGAGCTCCTGGGCAAAAGCATAGTTTTGGTATCAAATCTAAAACATGCGAAGCTAAGAGGGGTTGAATCGCAGGGCATGCTGCTCGCTGCAGAGAAAGACAATAAGGTTGTGCTTATTCATCCGGAGAGCGAGAAGAAGCCTGGGACCAGGGTTGGAGCAGGCTATTTTGAGCTGAAGAAAAGTGTTGGGATAGAAGAGCTCAAAGAGAAGGGTTTGCATGCAGAGAGCGGAAGGATTTTGTCCTTCAGCACCCCTTTAAAAACAGAGGACGGTGCGCAAATAATTGCAGAGATAGAGGACGGGGCTGAGGTCAGGTGAGCTAATGGAGGTATATTAAAAAATGATCCTTGATCCTCATGTGCACACAATATACTCCATTGACGGCTACCCTACCCCCAGAGACATCGCTATGCTGGCAGAGAAGAGCGGCATAATAATCGCTATCACCGATCATAATGCTATAAAAGGATCTTTGCGTGCAAGCATGATCTCAAAGCGCATAATAACAGGCATGGAGGTGAGCTCTAAAGGAGGGCACATAGTCGCTCTTGGTATAAAAGAACCTGTGAAAAAGGGTATGGACGCTTCCGAAACCGTTGATAGAATACATGAGCTCGGTGGCATTGCTATAGCTGCACACCCTTTTAGACTCAGAGATGGGCTCGGTAAAAAAGTGAATAGCAAGTTTGATGGAGTTGAGGTTCTTAACGCAAGATCAAGCCAGAGAGTGAATAAAAAAGCACAGGAGTATTATTCGGACGCAAAAATAGCAAAGATGGGGGGGAGCGATGCTCATCTATTAGAGCATGTTTGCTCCTGCTGCACCAGATTCGAGGGAGAGAGCACAGAAGATGCTCTGGAAGCTATAAGGAGGCGCAAAACAGAGCCTGTGGGGAAGGAGCTGGATATAACGTTCATAAGAGAGCTGAAGCTCATAAACTTCTTCATATTTGTGGAAAAAATAGTGGGGTTAAGGCATGGACAGAACATATGAATGGCTAATGCGAGCTGCCAGAGCTATAAGAGAGAACGAAGAATTGTTGACAGATCTGGATAGAGCTATAGGGGATGGAGATCATGGAGCAAACATGGTTAGAGGTATGGACGCAGCACTTGAGAGATCTGAAAAAGCTGACAATAGGCTTAGAGCGGCAGGAATGGCAATAATGAGCGTTACAGGTGGAGCCGCAGGATCTCTCTATGGCTCTGCGCTCTACGAAGCTTCCAAACATCTGAGCACCATAGAGGATATTGAGGATATAAAATTGCTATGCTCTATTATGCTCCAGAAGATAAAGGCTCTGGGGGGTGCAGAGGTGGGAGATAAGACAATAGTCGATGTGCTGGAGCCCTTTACAAATGTGTTGAATGGTGGTAAAAGTTTTGGTGAGGCTTTAAGCATAGCTGAAAAAGCCCTGAGGATGACAAAGGATATGGTAGCTAAAAAGGGCAGGGCAAGTTACCTTGGAGAACGCAGCGCTGGAACCATAGATCCCGGAGCTTACTCTACCTATCTTATGCTAAAAAGCTTTGAGGATTTGATATGAGCTCCTCTATAGTCCTTGTTTCTCATTCAAAAAAGATCGCTGAAGGATTGAAGGAATTCATTGAGCAGCTGTGCACAGCAGAGGTATGTATACCGGAAAGCAAAGGGCTCGGAACGAGCGCAATTGCCATAGTTGATGCAATAAACAGATGCAGTGGAGATGTTTTGCTTATATGTGATGTTGGAAGCTCAGTCATAAATGCAAAGAGCGCCTTAGAGCTCAGCGACAAGAGAGTTGAGATAGCTGATTGCCCATTCGTGGAGGGAGCAATAGCTGCCAGCATATCCGCTTCTGCAGGTAGCGCCATAGAAAATATAAAAGAAGAGGCTGAAAAAGCATGGAGCATGAGAAAACTTTGATCTGCTCTGAAATCACAGGTTTTTTGTTCCTGGACGCAAGCAAGATGGATATTTTATTCTTCTGGTTAAAGTAGAATACCTGCATCAGATCTTTCTGTAAACATTGTAGCAAGGTCATTCTCCACACCACGAAGCTACTGCAGGATAAAAAACCTCTATATAGAAAGAGGAACATAATTATTATGGATCTTTCTGAGCTTAAAGTTATATCCCCCATAGGTGGGGAGGCAAAGAGGTTAAAGCCCTTAACTGTTGAGATAAGCAAGGCCTGTGTGAGAATGGTGTGCAGGCCTCTCATAGAGATACCAATGTTATGTTTGGCGCTTCAGGGTGTTAAGACCTTTATTCTTGGCGTAAAGGGATATCTAAACTATAAGAGTCTCCAGGATTATTTTTCTGATGGGAGAGGCTTCTCCGCTGAATATCACATTGATCCAAGGGTACACATAAAGTATCAGCCAAATGAGAATGACGTAGGAAGTGCAGACTCTTTGCGCATAAATTACAACTACTATGATATCAGAGATCCTGTATTTATAATGCAGAGCGACAACATCTTTGATCTCTCTCTGACAGATTTTACGCAATTCCATGAGAGAAAGGGAGCTTTAATGACCATTATGCTTAAAGAAGTGAAGGATACGAGTGAGTTTGGTGTGGCTATAATGGACAAAGAGGATAGAATAGAGCGTTTTCTCGAAAAACCAAAGGTTAGCCCTTCTAATCTAGCCAACACCGGCTTATACCTCATATCGCCGGAGATGAGGGAAATATTGAACAGCGAGGATATGAAGGAGATGAGGAAAAAAGGATCCTTTGATATAGGCAGTGATCTCATACCATATCTGATAGAGAACGGTTACCCTGTTTATGGTTATGTGTCCGATAAGCTCTGGTTTGATGTGGGCTCCCCCCCCAGATATCTGGAAGCAACAAAAGATATACTCAAGGGGAAGCTCGGGTATATGAGGGAATTTGATGGCAGGGCATTTGAGGGCATATGGATAGAAGGACAGAGCAGGGAATCTCTCGAACGCAGAGAGACCATAATAAACAAGAGAAAAAAGGGAGAGATAACCTTAGAAGAACCAGTGCTTATAGGAAGGCATTGTCAGATAAGAGATGGAGCAAAAATAAGAAATTCTGTTATTGATAACTTCTCGATAATAGGCAGCAGGGCTTTGATAGAAAATTCGGTTATTATGGACAGGGTTATAGTTGAAGAAGGCGCTATCATAAAAGATAGTATAATAGGGAGGCATTGTACAATAAAATCTTCTCAATCAAAGCCAACAAAGATAGAAGGGATCTCTGTCCTTGGAGATGATGTTACCGTTGGTTCTGGCTACCATCTCAAAACTACCAGGATATGGCCGCACATAAGATTGCCGTCCAACCTTGAGCTTGAGAAGAAAAATATAATGGAGCCTCAGGACCTGCTCTCATGAGCAGGTTCACATTTGCCGACATATTTACGGTTTTAAATGGCCTCTTTGGTCTTCTAGCAATCTATTACTTAGATTATGACCTCTCTGTTTTTTTCCTTTTGTTTGCTGTTCTTTGCGATGGATTGGACGGATTCGTGGCAAGAAAAAACAGAGAGAAGGAGAGACAGGGCATAGTCATGGACAGCTTAGCAGATTCTGTGTCCTTCGTGCTCATGCCAGCGCTCTGCCTTTTCTCCCTCCAGAGCCATGGATGGCTTGCGTTTCTCTATTCACTCTCTGCCTTTGTTTACATCTGGTGTGGCTTTTACAGGCTTTCAAAGTTCACAACCTATGATAGTGATCTCAATTTCTTCTCAGGCCTTCCAACACCTGAGGCAGCGCTCCTTTTAGTGCTTCTCATAAAGATCATAGAAGCAGACACTCTTGCTATTCCATTTTCCATTTTGCTCTCTTTGCTCATGGTAAGCAATGTAAAGTATCCAAAGATAAGGGATAAGCTTTCATACATAGCTGGTGCGATAATCCTGATCTCTATTGGACTGTTTTTTGTGTGGAGCTCTTTCCTGTATACTCTTTTCTTTTTCCTTCTCATTTACCTCGCTTTGCCCATTATTTTTCGAAGCGATCTATAAGAGAGGTAACAGATAGATCTCCGACGACGTTAATGCAGCTCCTTCCCATATCCATTATTACATCTATACCTGCAATAAGCCCCCAGCCCTCTATAGGTAAACCAGCAGCGCTTGTAACCATAACAAGCATTATCAGACCGCCACTTGGTACGCCTGCGGTTCCTATGGATGCAAGGGTAGCTGTAAGCACAATTATCATTATCATGGGCGCTGTTACCTCTACACCGAAAGCGTAAGCTATAAAAATAGCCGATACGCCACAGTATATAGCGGTTCCGTCCATGTTTATCGTTGCTCCTAGAGGGAGGGTAAAGGAATGAATGCTTCTATCTATACCAAGCTCATCGGCAGCCCTCATAGTAATGGGCAATGTACCAGAGGAGCTCCTGGAGGCAAAGGCGAAGATCGCCGGGTCCTTTGCAGCTTTCCAGAAGCTGAGCAATCCTTTTCCAGACAATATCACAATAACAGAGTAAACGATGAGAGCATGCATCGCTAAAGCAAGGTACTCTGTGCCTATGAGCTTTCCATAAGGCAGAAGGATGCTCATACCCTGCTGTCCTATATTATAAGCTATTAAGGCGAAAACGCCTATAGGCGCAAAATAGAGGACAAGCTCAACAAGCTTATACATGACTTCAGCAAAGCTCTCAAAAAACTGCCTCACAGGATCTGCCTTTTCCCCCACAAGGCTTATGGCTATTCCAAAGAGGATCGCAAACAGGATAACGGGCAATATGTCTCCTTTAGCCATGGAGTCCACAATATTTTTGGGCACAATGCCTACAAGAACATCAACCATAGATGGCTGCGAAACGGTTGCTTCTTCCGCATAGGCAAGGGACATTCCCATTCCAGGTTTTATTATGAGAGCCAGGGATAAAGCGATAGATATCGCTATGGCTGTTGTTATGAGGTAAAGCACCAGTGTTGATGCCCCTATCCGTGCTACTCTCTTTGGCTCTATAGAGACAACTCCTGCGATAAGTGTTGAGAATACAAGAGGCACAACAAGCATCTGCAGAAGCCTTAGAAATATGTCGCCAAAGGGTTTGAGAATGTCTATAGCTTTTACACCGGCTATCTCGCTCTGTCCGAAGATAGCGCCAAATGCTATGCCAGCTACGAAGCCCGCAAAGATCCACCAGACAAGCCCTCTCATAAAAAATGAGCGCTATTTTGATACATAAAGATTTCTGATTCAATGATGAGAAGGTATAAAAGAGCAGTTAAATATATCACACTATGAGGTTTGAAAAATCACAGGAGTATTTTAAGAGGGCTGAAAAGGTTATGCCTGCAGGGATAAACTATGCAATAAGATGGATGGCCCCTCACCCAATATACATGCATAAAGGCTACGGCTCAAAGGTTTTTGATGTTGATAACAATCTTTATACAGATTACTGGATGGGGCATGGTGCTCTCATCTTAGGTCATGCCAACAGAGAGGTTATAGATGCTGTTAAAGCCAGAGCAGAGCTTGGCACACATTTAGGTTTTCCAAATGAACCAATGGTTGAGCTAGCTGAGAAAATAGCCTCAACAGTTCCTAACGTAGATATGGTCAGATTTACAAACTCGGGCACAGAAGCAAATATGTATGCAACAAGGCTTGCAAGAGCTTTCACACAGAGAGAAACGATAGGGAAGATTGAGGGAGGGTGGCATGGCGGTTTTGATGCTTTGCAAATAGGAGTGCACAGGCCCTTTGATGGAAAAGAGAGCGCTGGTTTATCTGATTCCCAGACCTCAAACACAATTCTAATAAAGTTCAATGATGAGAACTCTTTAAGGGCTGCTTTTGAAAAAAATGAGCTTGCTGCTGTTATTGTTGAACCTGTCCTGGGCTCCGGAGGTATAGTAACTGCTGATAAAAAATGGTTCACTCTGCTAAGAAAGCTGTGCGATGAGAGTGGGACTCTGCTAATATTTGATGAAGTAATAACGGGTTTCAGAGTAGCTCTGGGTGGAGCACAGGAGTATCTTGGAGCAAAAGCGGATCTGGTTGTCATGGGCAAGATAATGGGCGGAGGCTTTCCTGCTGGAGCTATTGGTGGGAGTAAAGAGATAATGTCCCTTTTGGATCACAGGAACAAAAAGAGGGGCGAAGTTGTCTTTCATGGCGGTACTTTTGCAGCAAATCCCATGACGATGACCGCTGGCCTTGAGACCCTGAAGATATTAGAAAGAGAAAAGCCTTATAAAATGTTTGAAAAGAGGAGCGAAGAAATTGCCAGAAAGCTGGAAGATCTGGGAAAGGATAGAAAAATAAGCGTCTCTGTAACTTGGGCTCCGGCGGTTTTTGCAGTCCATTTTATGGATAGAAAACCAAAAAATGCCTTAGAGAGTTACGGTGGTGATGCTGCCAGGACAGAGAGATTGCACAGATGGATGCTGAAAAATGGAATAATATATATGGGCAAGGATATGGCGCACTTCTTCCTCTCTACTGCACACTCTGAAGAGGATGTATCCAACTTTGTTGAAATTTTTGACTCTTTCCTGAAGGAGGAAAAGGGTAGGTAGGATAGGTTCGAGAATATAAATTGCGCACCTCCTCAATCTTGTATAGAATGACTAAAAACTTATTGTGTGAAGGCTTCAGCAAGAACAAGCGTAATGGCAGAAGCAAAGATTAAAAGAGATAGGAAACTGAGCTTTAGGTCATGAGATGAATCGCCCTTTGAAATAGGATTATATCTCTGAAAAGATATCTGTCGTATTCAGGCACATCCGCTTCGCGCAACTGTATGCGGCCACATATGGATCTTACAAGTCATAGAGTTGAACAGAATACGACCGTACAGAATGCTGTCTATAAACCGAGTTTCCATCCGCATTCAAGAGAATGCGGATTTACCGCAATCTACCGTTTGCGGTTCCAACTCGGTTGTACCTGTACCACTTTAAGTGGTGCCCAAAGTACAGGTATAACATGTTAAGGAAGGAAGAGAACCTGTGTGAGGGTATCCTCAGAGAAACGGCAAAAGAGCGTGGGATTGAGATTGTGGAGATTTCCGTTATGTCGGATCACATCCATCTGATAGCCGGGATTCCTCCGACTATGAGCGTGTCAGAGGCTTTCCGTCTTCTGAAGGGCACCTCATCCTACAAGATGTTCAGAGCGAAGCCAAACTTCAGAAAGAGATACCCGAAAGGTCATTTCTGGAGTCCAGGCAAGTTCTACAGGAGCGTGGGAGATGCGGATCTTGAGACCACAAGGAACTATGTGAGGAATCAGAGAGCCGTTCATCAGACGATCCTATCCCCGTTCTTCTGAGTCTTCTGAGGAAGCCCCGCACTTCAGTGAGGGGAGGGCGTCACTAATTATTTATATCCGAAAAAGCATAATCATTCAGAGATAAATCTCTTGAGGTGAAAAAAATGGTAGATGATAAGGAAAAGATAGCAGAGGAAAAGAAAGAGGAGAGAAAGGAAGAGAGGGAAAGGAAAAAAGAGGAAAAGATAGCAGAGGA
>JAXHST010000073.1:0-34187 GCA_034190325.1 Thermoplasmatota archaeon | reverse complement strand
ACAGGCAAACAAAAAAGCAGTGCAATGCTCATTGCAACAGCAACAAAAGCTTTCATAAGGAAAAAGAAAGAGTTAGTCATTAAAATACTTTTTCTTCAAATAGTTCTATTCCTTTTTGCCATAGCTCTATGAGATAATGCCAGTAATTCTTAGTTTTAGCTCTTAGCTCTTAACTTTAAATCTGAGCCTTCTTGATCTTCTCATCTATAGCGATGAAATCTCTATAAGATAGAGCTGCATACTTTGCCTTTGCCCCCTGAAAGTACTCTATTGCCCTTTCTTTATTGCCCTGTATCAGATATATGGAGCCTGCAGCCTCCTCCATCCTTGCCATATTATACTTATCATCTATCTGTCTGAATAAAAAAGCTGCAAGGCCATAGCTCTGCAGCGCTTCTGGATAGTTTCTCTCAATCTCGTCTATCCTTCCTCTTAAAGCATAGCTCTCAGCCTCATATTTCTTTGAATTTATTGCTTTTGCTATTTCATATGCGCTCTGCATATGCGCTTGAGCATCATAGAGCTTTTTCGCTTCAACTGCAAGAGCTCCCAGAGATAGATAGACTCTGACTGTTAGCTCTTCATCGCCTGTTTTCTCTGCAAGAGCTAAAGCTCTTTCAAAGTTCTCGTGTGCTTTTTCAAAATCATGCTCCTCCGCATATATCTGACCTAAATTCCAGTAGCAATCGGAGCTGAGCCTTGTTTTTTCATATTCATCCAGATGCTCAGTAGCCTTTATGCACTCATCAAAGAACTCCTTTGCGCTCTCAAAATCTCCCATCATCCTGCAGCACTCTCCAAGGTTAAGATGCGCTATTGCTATTCCTCTATCATTTCCTGAAGTAAAGTCAGCCTCCAATGCTCTGGTAAAAAGCTCCTTTGCCTGCTGGTACTCTCCAATATCTGTCAGCACCAGTGCTACATTGTTGTAACCTATGCCCTCAAGGTGCTTATCCCCAAGCTCGAGCGCTGTTTCAAGCACAGCTGTAAAGCTGTTGAGAGCTTCTTTAAATTGGCTTTTCTTCCACATGCGCTTGCCCATCTCGTTTTGCAAAAGACAGCTCCGCCTCTTATCTAAATCCATTTCTTTTAATTCCCTTTCAATCTCTTCAGCTTTCTCAAAATCTCCAACAATTGTGTAAACTCTGAGCCTGTTATAGAGAACATAGAAATTCTTTTCATCTATGCCCTCCAGGATATTAACTGCGCTCTTTATATTTCCTCTGAACTCATTTATGATTGCTCTTATGAGCTCTTTGAGCCATAGCTCTATGCTCGAATCTCTAAGTAAAATCTCTGCCTCTTCCATAGTGAGATCATCAAAAAAAGACTCCATATCTTCTGGCAGCATTTCATGGCTTATAATGTATGTCCAGGGATACTTCATAACATTAAGTTTTTTAGCTCTATTTCTTAATTTCTCTTCAAAGAAACGCTTTTCCTTAATCCTGGCAGCGCTCCTGCTCACAGAGCTACTAGCGCTCTGCATAGCTGAACCGGGGATAACACAGCCCTCTAAAAATATAGGGTATGAGATGGGCAAAGCTCTGATGCCATGGCAGAGAGAGACTCTAACCCTGGCGTTGAAGAAAAGCTTTTTCAGGGCTTTTCAGGGGGAATATGACATTTGGGGGTGGTGATTCGCTTTCTACCATAAACTCTTTAGCTGCCGTATATGTAGAAAACTTTGAGTTCATGGAGGGAAAAAGCTGTGTGGTGAGGGCTGGTGAAGGAGAGCTCATTGCATGCTCATCGCAGTACAGAGGTTGATGGAAGATTTATGCTTCTCTTCAATGGACTCTATGAATACAAAGCTCTTATTGCTCTATGGGTGGTATAGTGAAAAACGCGTCATTTTAAAGTTTCATAAGTGTTTTTCACTTGCAGCCAAGAACATTTTTAGTTTGTTATGTTCTCAACTATAAAAATTCCTGTATGTTCACAGGTGAAAGCACAAAATGGAAAATGATTTAAGAGCTCTTCACCAGCAATATTGAAATATCCCGATAGCGCTCTACACACAATGCTTAAGGAAAAGAGCTGGGATAAAAAATTTGAAGAAGAGATCTTGAAAGAATTGAAGAAGAAAAAATACGATTTTAAGGGAAAGAAGGTCTATTCCATAGACACCCCACCACCCTACGTTAACACGCCCATACACATAGGGCATGCCACAACCTATGTTCTGATGGATATGTTTGCCAGATATAGAAGGGCAAGGGGTTATGATGTGTTATTTCCACTCGGTCTGGACAGAAATGGTCTACCCATTGAGATGGAGGCGGAAAAGAGGTTCAGGGTAAAGCTCAGTGATCTCAGCAGAGCGGAAGCTCTGGATTTCTGCAGGAGGATACTCGAAGAATCCAGCGAAGCATCAAAGAGTTCATTCTTCAGACTGGGCATAAGCTTTAACTCTTATGAACCCGGGGAAAGAATAGGAGATATGTATTACACAGACTCTGAGAGCTACAGAAGGATGACCCAGGGCACATTCATAGATCTGTATAAAAAAGGGCTCATATATGAAGATAAGAGGGTAAACAACTATTGTCCAGGATGCAGGACAACAATAGCTGATGCGGAGGTGTTATACGAGGATAGGGAGAGCTGGTTCAATGAGATAGCCTTTAAGATAAAAGAGACGGGCGAGGAGATAATAATAGGCACCACAAGACCCGAGCTTCTATGCACCTGTGCTAAGGTGTGCTTTAATCCTGAGGATAAGGAGAAAAAGAGATTTGAACACATGCATGCCATAGTGCCCGTATATAACACAGAGGTTGAGATCATTGCACACCCCATAGCAAAGGCCGAGAAGGGCACAGGTTTTGTTATGATGTGCTCTTTCGGGGATCTGAATGATGTTCGCTTCTTCAGAGAGCTTGGCATAGAGCCAAAGATTGCTATAAATGTTGATGGAAGAATGAATGAGAATGCAGGAATTCTGAATGGTTTGAGGGTTAGAGAAGCTAGAAAAGAGATGATTGAAGAGCTGAAAAAGATTAAAGCATTGCGTAACACCAGAAAGGTTATGCATCCAGTGCCCATATGCGAGAGGAGCAGGGATGAGATTGAATTTATAGAGATGGATGAGCTGTATCTCAAGCAACTTGATTTCAGAGAAGATTTAAAGCGCATAGCCCATGAAATGAGGTTCTACGATGAGAGTTCAAGGAGCATAATGCTTGACTGGATAAACTCTTTAACTATGGACTGGCCTGTAAGTAGAAGACGCTATTACGGCACAGAAATACCTCTATGGTACTGCGAAAAGTGTGGAAAGCCAGTATTGCCTCCGAAAGGAAGATACTACCAGCCATGGAGAGAAAAACCTCCGGTAGGAGAGTGCAGTAATTGTGGCTCTAAAGAGTTCGTAGGGGAGCAGAGGGTTTTTGATACATGGTTTGATTCATCATCAAGTGCTCTCCATGTTCTCGGTTATGAAAGGGACAACGAGTTCTTTGAGCAAAACTTTCCATGCTCTCTAAGACCCCAGGGTAAGGAGATAATACGCACCTGGCTATACTACACAGTTTTAAAAACCTTCCTCCTCACAGGCAAAAAGCCATTCAATGACGTCTGGATTAACTATCATGTGGTTGATGAATCTGGTAAAAAGATGAGCAAATCAAAGGGCAATGTGATAGATCCTAACAAAGTTTTAGAACGCTTCGGGGCTGAGCCTTTCAGACTATGGTGTACTCTGGAAGGAAACCTTACAAAAGATGATTTCAGATGCTCTTTTGAGAGGATAGAGGGAGCAAAGAAGACACTTACGAAGTTATGGAATGTTGCGCGCTTCATTTCATCCTTTGAACAAAGCGAAAGCAAAGTATCATGCGCAGCAGACCTTGCTATGATCCAGGAGCTGAACAGGCTCATAGATCTGTGCGAAAAAGGGTATGATGAATACGATTTCCACAATCCTGCTGTTGAGCTCAGGAGCTTCATATGGGAAACATTCTCGAGCAATTACATAGAGCTTGTGAAAAGCAGAGCGTACAATGACAAAAAAACCTTTACGCTTGAGGAGCAAAATAGCGCCCTCAGCACCTTATATCTTTCCCTTAAAACGCTGCTAAGGCTCTTCAACCCTGTGCTTCCATTCATAACGGAAAAGATATACAAAGAGCTCTGGAACGATAACGATCTATATGTTTTTCCTCAAAAAATAAGGGTAGCTGAGACCGTCTCTACCCCTATGGAAGACATCTCCGAAGTAAACCATACCGTATGGAAAGAAAAGAAAGATCATGGTCTCTCTCTGAAGGATGGAGTGAAGAAGCTGCTGCTGCCGGAGAGATTCAGAGCTATAGAAAAAGATCTGAGAGAGACCCATGGCGTAGAGATCATAGAATACGGGCAGAACTCAGATAAGATAAGAGTGGAGCTCCAATAAAAACAGATATATCTGCGCAATCCCTTTCTGGTTCTATGCGAATCTATGCGATAGCAGATTTACACAGCAAAGAGGAGAGAGAGGAAAAGGCGATAGATCTTGCTTCATCCAGTGACCTTGCGCTTATCTGCGGGGATATAACACATTTCGGGCCAGCAGAACATGCGAGAGCCTTCCTGAGCAGAATACCTGTGAAGACCTTTGCGATCCCTGGTAACTGCGATCCACCGGAGGTGTTGCAGGCAATAGAGGCTTCTGGTGCTGTTAATCTGCATGCAAAAGCGCATAAATTTGATGGCTACGATTTTTATGGCTTCGGCGGGGCAATGCCAGGAATGATAAAGACGATATTTGAGATTCCTGAAGAAAAGATATATGAAGAACTTTCAAGGATTGCGGTTGAGAGAGGCATACTTGTGACGCATGCGCCTCCTAAGGGACACTTAGACCACACATCCCATGGATTTGACATAGGGAGTGAGAGTGTTCTGAGAATAATTGAGGAAAAGAAGCCCGTGATCAATGTTTTCGGGCACGTTCATGAGGCTGTCGGAAAAGAGGAACTTGGTCCAACAACGCTCATAAACTGCAGCGCAGGTTATAAGGGGTATGGATGCTATATAGATATAGAGACAAAGGCAAATAAAGAAGAAATAGAAGTGGAGTTTTTGCAATGATCATCAAAAAAGCAGATGACACAGATCTTCTTTTAGGTCTTATATGCGAGCTGGCGCATTACGAGCACCTCGAGCCACCGGATGAGGAAGCAAAGCAAAGGCTCAGGGAGGATCTTAACAGAAGATACGAAGCTTTCATAGCCTTTGATGATGAAAAAGCCATAGGGTATGCTATGTTTTATTACACCTATTCCTCTTTTTTAGCAAAACCCACATTTTACCTTGAGGACATCTTTGTTCTTGAAGATCATAGAGGAAAAGGGGCGGGGAAAGCTCTCTTTGATAGATGTGTTGAGGAGGCAAAGCAAAAAGGCTGCGGCAGGATAGACTTTGTGGTTCTCAGGTGGAATGAAAATGCCCGGCGCTTTTATGAAAAGCATGGTGCTAAGCCAATGGACGAATGGATCCTTTACAGGATCTCTCTATAATTCTGGTGTTTCTCATAAGTCTAACGTAAATCTGAGATCACATATGAAAGAGACATTTACTCATTCAATGTTAGCGCGGCAGGGATATTATATCCTTACAGCACATCAAGTTTCTTCTGTTTCCCTTTCATATCCAACAGCTCTAAGATCGATGGCTCTCTGCTCAACGATGCTATGATCTCACCTCTCTGGCTGCCGACCTTTATCTCCTTTGTTCTTCCATATTTTCCGAATGAAACAACCCTTGCTTCAATTATACCGAGCATGTCCAGCTCTGATATAAGCTCCGTCACCCTTCTTTCCGTGAGAACAGGATAACCTGAGGTATTGCACATCTGTTTATACACTTCGTAGGCCTCCCCTGTGGTTAAGCTTCCTCCTTTGAGCTCCTCCCCCTTTATCGTGCTGATAAGTATAAGTTTAGATTGTGTGGGTAGAGTTCTGAGTACTTCGCATATCCTATCACTCTCTATGCGCTCAAGAGCCTCATACACATGTGATTCCTCAACCCTTGCGCTCCCATCCCTCTCTGCGCTCTCTGCTGCTATTCGCAAAAGATCTAAAGCCCTGCGAGCATCCCCATGCTCCTGAGCAGCCAGCGCAGATATGAGAGAGATAACCCCTGGCGCAATAACATCGTCTTTAAATGCCAGGCAAGCTCTCTTCTCAAGTATATCCTTGATTTCATCAGCATTGTAGCTTGGGAATATCATTTCTTCCTCCCCCAGAGAGCTCTTCACCCTGGGGTCAAGCAGCTCTGTGAATCTTAGATCATTCGAGATCCCTATTATGCTTGCTTTCGCTATCTTTAGATCTGAGTTTATCCTTGAGAGGTTATAAAGCAAATCATCCCCACTCTTCATAACAAGCTTATCTATCTCGTCCAGAACAATAGTTACCGCTCCACCAAAGCGATCAATACACTCCATAAGTTTTGAGTAGACCTCATCTGTGGGCCAGCCAGTGAAAGGAACACGCTCATCCCACTTCTTTATGAACTGGTTTGTTATGTGAGTTAAAACCCTGTATTGTGTGTCAACAACCTGGCAGTTTATATATATGAACTCAACAGGTTTGTTGAGGCTCTTTCCTGTTTTTAGCAACTGGTTTCCAACGAACTTTGTAACGCATGTCTTGCCTGTGCCCGTTTTTCCGTATATAAATACATTTGATGGAGTCTCTCCCCTCAGAGCTGCAACCAGCACTGAAGCTAGCTGCTCGATCTCTTTATCTCTGTGCGGTAGCTCTTCAGGCATATAGGTGCTCCGCAGGGTCTCTCTGTTCTTAAAGATGGAGTTTGGCTTTAAAAACTGTCCAAAAATATCTTTTGTGCTCATATGATCACCGGGGAAGAGAGTATAGAATTATTCTTTCATAAAGTTTTGTTTTGGGAGCATCTTTAATCAGGAAAGCCTTTTTTATCCCTACCCCTATCTACCTTATGTTCCTTGTGTTTGATATGGATGGAACCCTGACAGAGGGGGATTCCTGGGCTGCTACAAATAGCTACTTCGGTACAGAGAATGTCCACATTGTTGATTATCTTAAAGGTAAAATAACCTATGAAAGATACCTTGAGCTCGTCTGCGCTCAATGGATGGACGGAAGAACGATCTACTATGAAGAGCTAGAGCAGGCTGTTGAAGGAATAGAAGCAAGAGAGGGTTTGAAAGAACTTCTAAGCTTTGCGAAGAAGAATGGATGGAAAACGGGTATACTAAGCGCGGGCATAGACACTCTGGCGAACAGATTTTTGAGAGAGTATAACTTTGATTTTGCTCTGGCGAACGGATTTGAGTATGTGATCGTAAGCGAAAAAAACGGATACAGAAGAAAGCTCACAGGCAAAGGAGTGCCAGGAGTTCCTCTGCTAGAAAAGGGGAAGATAATAGGGCACATAGCTAAGGGAGAGAAAGTTATTTCACTGGGGGATACAAAATATGATGTGCCCATGTTCGAGAGATCTCTGGTAAGCATAGCTATGGATCCTAAGGATGAGGCATGTGCCTCAAATGCTACAGTGGTAATAAACGATAAGAGCTTTTATCCTGTGATAGATTATCTGGAAAGGTTTTTAGAGCGCTACAAAGTAAAAGAGCATAAATGATTTAAATAAACATAGCAATATTTACTCATGGGGCTTGAAGAAGAACTCTCAGAGTGGGAGAATAGCATAAAGACTAAGGAGAGAAAATCGCTTAACACTTCGGGCTTGGAGATAAAGAGGCTTTATACGCCTTTAGATCTAAAAAAATTGGATTATCTCAAAAGTCTGGGCTTTCCTGGAAGCTATCCATACACCAGGGGCGTTTACTCAACCATGTACAGAACAAGACCCTGGACAATGCGCCAGTATGCGGGTTTTGGAACAGCAAAAGAGACGAATGAAAGGTATAAATACCTGCTATCTCAGGGACAAACAGGTCTCAGCGTAGCATTCGATCTTCCGACACAGGTAGGAATAGACTCAGACGATGAGCTTGCTCTCGGAGAAGTTGGAAAGGTTGGAGTAGCTATAGACAGCATTGAGGATATGGAAACATTATTTGATGGAATAGATCTGAGCAGGATATCAACCTCTATGACAATAAACGCCCCAGCAACCGTTCTTCTAGCTATGTACATTGCTATTGGGGAGAAGAAAGGCATAGATAGAAAAGCTCTCAATGGCACGGTTCAGAATGATATTCTGAAGGAGTACATCGCAAGGGGCACATATATCTATCCTCCAGTACCATCAATGCGCCTGACAACAGACCTCATAACCTACTGCACTACCGGGGTGCCAAAGTGGCATGCCATAAGCATAAGCGGTTACCATATGAGAGAAGCAGGGGCAACAGCAGCGCAGGAGATTGCTTTTACCTTAGCTGATGGTATAACTTACTGCGAAGAGGTAATGAAGAGAGGCATAGGAATAGATGATTTTGCCCCTAACCTATCCTTTTTCTTTGCATCACACAGCAATTTCTTTGAAGAGATAGCAAAATTCAGAGCAGCCAGAAGGATGTGGGCAGAGATCGTTAAGAACAGGTTTGACGCTAAGAAAGAGAAATCGTGCGCACTAAAATTCCACACGCAGACGGGGGGAGTAACCCTTACAGCGCAGCAGCCTGAGAACAATATTGTCAGGGTTGCACTTCAGGCTCTGGCCGCGGTGCTGGGGGGCACACAGAGCCTGCATACAAACAGCTTTGATGAAGCTTTAGCACTACCCAGTGAGCGCTCGGTTAACATAGCGCTTCGCACCCAGCAGCTCATAGCCTATGAGAGTGGAGCTTGCGATACAGTAGATCCCCTCGGAGGTTCTTATTATATTGAGTGGCTAACAGATGCCCTTGAGGAAAAGGCATGGAAGTACATAGATGAGATAGATAGAATGGGCGGAATGATGAAAGCCGTTGATATTGGTTATGTGCAAAGAGAAATAGCCAACAGCGCCTATGAATATCAGCTGAAGGTAGAGAATAAAGAGCATATAATTGTGGGCGTTAATGATTTCAAGAACAAGAATGATGAGAATGTTAACATAGAGCTCTTGAAGGTTGATGAAGCTGTTGAAAGGGCACAGGTTGATAAGTTGAAAAGGCTCAGAGAGCACAGGGACAAAAACAGAGTGGAAGGAAGTCTCAGAACGCTGGAGAAAAAATGCGATAGTAATGAAAACCTTATGCCCTATGTGCTTGAGTGTGTTAAGAGCTACGCTACCCTGGGGGAGATCTGCGGAGCAATGAAAAAGGTGTTCGGTGAGTATAGGCCACCGGAGGTGTTCTGATGAGTAATGGAATAGAGAGGAAAAAAGGAATAAACCACATTGGTATCGCTGTAAAATCCTTAAAAGAGGCAGGAGAAAGATTTTCAAGGATAGTTGGCGAGGGGGGGCATGAGGAAGCGGTAAGCGGGGAAGGAGTAAAGACGCTCATCTTTGAAGAGCACAGGATAGAGCTGCTTGAGCCCGTATCTGAGGGGAGCGCCATAGCAAAGTTCATAGAGAAGCGAGGAGAGGGACTCCACCACATAGCCATAACCGTTGACAACATAGAGAAAAAGGTGGAGGAGCTCAGAGCGCAGGGCTTTGTTTTTACCGCAGAAAAACCCTCAATAGGAGCGGGGGGTAAAAAGGTCATTTTCATCCATCCAAAGAGCGCAAATGGTGTCCTTATAGAGCTTGTGGAGGAGAGAGAATGAGCTTAAGGGTTATGATTGCAAAGCCGGGCTTGGATGGGCATGATAGAGGAGCAAAGGTTTTAGCCAGAGCGCTGAGAGATGCAGGTATGGAGGTCATATACACAGGCATAAGGAGGACCCCCAGTGAGATAGCCGAGGCTGCTGTTGAAGAGGATGTTGATGTCTTAGGGCTCAACTGCCTGAGCGGGGCGCACATGTCACTCTTTCCAAAGGTTATCGAAGAGCTTAAAGCCAGAGGAGCAGGCGATATAATAATCATAGCCAGCGGGATAATACCTGAGGAAGATGGCGAAAAGTTGAAGGCTTCAGGTATAAGCAATGTCTTTGGCCCTGGGGCATCTATCAAAGAGATCGTGGACTTCATAAAATCTCTGGATGAGAACAAGAATGGATGAGAGTAATAATAAGAGCAGGAGCAAGAGAGATATAGCGAAGCTGATAACGCAGATAGAAAATGGCGCCGAGCTTACGCCACCACACTCTGAAGCGACTGTGGTGGGAGTTACCGGAGCCCCGGGGAGCGGGAAGAGCACGCTCATAAGCGCTATGGCGAGAGCTCTGATAGATAGAGGGAAAAAAATTGGCGTGATAGCCGTGGATCCTTCAAGCCCTATAAGCGGTGGGGCTGTGCTTGGGGATAGGATAAGATTGAACTTTACCCATGAAAATCTCTTTTTCCGCTCCATTGCTACCAGAGGTATGCGCTCAGTATCAAAGAGCGCATACACAATAGCAAAGGTCCTGGGAGCCGGTGGTTATGACATGATAATTATAGAGACTGTGGGAGGAGGGCAGGAGGACTATGAGATATGCGCCATAAGCGATCTATCTCTTTTAGTGCTGTGTCCGGAGAGCGGAGACAGCATACAGATGCTCAAGAGCGGGATAATAGAGCTCGCTGATGCCATAGTGCTCAACAAGAGTGATATGGAAGGCTCAGAGATCTTTTATACCATGCTAAAAAACAGTTTTCCTGAGAAGCACATATTTCGCACCGTAGCGCTGTACAGCAGAGGTGTAGAGGATCTTACTTCGTTCATGCTTTCATGGAAAAGCGTTGAGGATCACAGAAAGGAGGCTGCGATAAGGAGCTTTCTTGCCATGATGCTGAAGGAAGAGCTCTTCTCAAGATTTCTGAAAGAGAACAGGGATGTTTTTGAAGAGAATGTCAGGGCAGTAGCTAAAAGAGAGAAGGAGATATATGAAGCGATAGAGGATCTCATGAAGGGAAAAGACAAATTATAGGCATAATAAACCGCCAGAGAGATTGAGATCGTTGATGAACTGTACGAAAACAGGTATAACAAGGAACCTGCACTTTAGATCTGAGCAGAGGCAAGCACAGCGCTCACAAAAACCCCTGCCCCATAACCGCACATAGGAACCTGCCCGGCATAGTTCTCATTCTCATCGTAGAGCTCTGCTATTATGTTGAAGTTCTCCGCGCTTATGCTGTTGATGCGATCAATGAGCGCCATTGCTTTCTCCCTTTCTCCAAGCTTTAGATACGCTTCCGCTGCCCTGAGATCTATGAATATCCATTCCTGCTCATCGTACCAGTCCCCATCATCATTCCTCTTGAAGCCCTTTCCATTGAACAGCTCTCTTTCTAAAGCGCTCATGGTGCTCTCAGCAACGCTCTCATTCACAAGTCCGAAGTTTATTGCTTCTATAACTGCGGCATCATAATACTTTTCTTCCTCTATGTTGCCTTTGAGCACGCCCTCTTCATCAACACTGTCGCTTATTCCTTTTCTTAGCCTTGCATAACCTTCCTCAAACTCCGAAATCCCTTCAGAAGAGCACATTTCGCAGAGGCTTTCTAAACCCTTAGCACATGTTATTGAAGTATATAGGTAATGCCTTGCTCTGGAGAGATGCCTCTCCCATATGGAGGAATCCTCTCTTATCAGGTTATTCTCATCTATAGAGTGCAGTATATTCTCTCCTACAAGCTTCAGCTTATCCATGTTCTCTTCCAAAAACTCCTTATCCCCGCTCTTTTTTACGTACTCATCTGCTACCCAGAGGAAGAGACCAAAGCCATCAAGCTCTATGTTTGGATCTTCCATATTTTCTACAGGCTCAGACTCCTGCTGATCAATATCATCACTCCACTCAGATCCGTCCCCGAAGTACCTGCAAACTGAGATCAAATAATCTTCACCTATGCCATAGTCCTTTCCGTTGTAATTGAAGTGCTTGAAGCTTCCTGCTTCTCCGTTCAAAAGAAACTCTAAAGCCTTCTTTGCCTCAGACAGATGGTTAGAATCTATGAGTGCCTTTATAGAATAACAGCAATCTCTAACCCAGGCTATGGTCCACCTTCCCGGTATAAGGCCTGCCAGTATGGCTCCACTCTCTGCGCTCTGCCCCATCTTCAAAAAGGCTGTTGACTGCCTGAAGAGCTTCTCATACTCTTCGCTAACCTGAGGCTCCACGGAATGAAAGTCATCCCAGAACTCTATTTCATTTTCAAGACTTATACCATCTACAGGCTCTAAAGAGAGCACTATCGTTGTTCTGTTGCCCTCTATCCTCTTTGTTATCCTAACCCCAGGATCGAGGAGCTCTGCATGAAGGAGAACCGCGTCAGCATTTGAGTCACAGACAAAGGCTATGGTGTGCTTGCCCCCGACGAATGGAGCGAAATAATAGCAATCCGCCTGTTTGTAGGATACGTGAACTATCCCGCTCTCATTCAGATACTCTGTGCTCTCTGGCTCTAATTCATTGAGCCATGTCGTTCTATTACCGAACTTTAAGCCCAGGTAAGCTCTATGGAGCATGTTTTTCCTCTCTTTTGCCGGGCTCCAGTACCACTCTATCATATCCGTAAAGGCTGTTACTGCCTTTTCTTTCGTATCGTAGATCGCTGAGCTGTATCCATTGCTGAAAGGCATGGAGAAAAAAACATTTTCTGCCGTGTTTAAAGGTAGTGCAGAGAGCACAAAAACGAATGCAATTGCTAATGCCCCTTTCATAGGTCTTAAAATGCTTTTCTCTTTTTAAGACTTGCTGTGCCATCCAGATAGCGCTCCCACAACAGCCCAAAGACGGTTCTATTCTGCATAAAATCATTCTTAGAAATCTATTTATTTATAAAAAACAACGTAATTTTATGTATGAGTTGCAGGAGGTAAAATATGGACTTTGATCTGGATGATCCTCTAACAGCCTTTGCGACCTATTTCGCTCTGGATTATCTAACCAGCAATGACGATAACGGGGAGGGCAGTAACGATAGAGACGATAACGGCGTAACTCCTCTGATGCTGGCTGCTGCTAAGGGAGATGTTCGCAGGGTGAGGGATTTGATAGCAAAAGGAGCTGACGTGAACGCCAGAAATAAATGGGGGGCAACGGCTTTGATGTATGCTGTTAATCACTCAGGCAGCGTCGAGGTTGCAAAGATATTGATAGAGAACGGAGCGGATGTAAATGCCAGAGACAACAATGGCGAAACTGCACTCATAGATGCAACAGACAGAGGAAATAGAGAGATGGTCAAGCTTCTGCTGGAGAGTGGAGCGGATGTGAATGCCAGAACTAACGATGGAGTGACTGCACTCACGTATGCAACAGCTCGGCGAAACAGAGATCTTGTCAGGCTTCTTCTGGAGAATGGAGCGGATGTGGACATAAAAGATGAGAAGGGGGACACTGCTTTAGACTATGCTAGTAAAAACATAAATATGAAGGATAGCAGAGGAAAAGCTGTTAGCTACCCTGTTGATAAGGAGATCGTTGATCTGCTGGAGAAGGCTCAGCAGGAAAAAGCACATGGATGAATTTAAACCTGTGATTGAAGATTTAAAACCCAAAATAGAGATGTTAAAGAAAGTGGTTGCAGAAACTGAGGAAAAAATAAAGATCCTTGAAGAGGCAGAGAAGCTCTCTCCCGTTGTCAGAGATCTTGTTATTACCCCCTTCACCGAGATCATAAACAGGATTGAAGCTGGGGAAAAACCAACAGAAAAAGATGTGGAGGAGCTCGAAAAAATAAAAGAAAAACTGAATAGTATATTGGAGGAGATGAATAGAATACTCAAAAAATTGAATTAGAGGAGGTAGGATGGATTCTTTTCCTTTTCTTATCCGTGTTTATATTCCTGATATGAAAGCCCGGATAATGCATAATTTTTCACGTCTTTGAGAGAGTCTTTGCTGTATCTCAGCATGATCTCTTCGTCTTTTTTGATCTCAACAGAATTTCTCTCAAAGCCTGAATGCGCCAGGAAATTTCTCTTATCTCTTTTATTTGATACTGGTATAGCTTTTTTCTCAGCAATTTTCTCAGCATATATCCAATTGTAAGAGGTCCATTCTGGTATTATTCTGCTTTCGCACACATTTTTTATCTCTTCGATCTCCTTGCCTATCCTCACCTTGAAGCGCTCATCCCTTTTGAAAATCTCTGCGATCTTTTCTATATCCCTCAGGGGCACCTCTTCTCTTCTCTCCATATTGCCATAGAATGCCAGAACACATGCCGCAACACAGGGATAAAGATCCCCGGAGAAGCGGGTTTTTCTGCAAACAGTCTTCCCTTTCACCTCGACGCACTCGTCATACAGGCTCAAAACTCTCTCGATTAACCTGCGCAGCTCTTCTGGATCCTGAGCGAATGTGCAGAGCGCCAAAGGAAGAGCATTATAAAATGATCCTATGAACGCAGAGATCTCACCATTTATCTCCTGCTCCTTGCTCAGTTTCCTGCACTCTTCATTGCTCAGACCTCTTCCTTTTAAGAGGAGCTTTCCCTGCATCTTCGCATCTGGAAGGCGAGCAGAGACCTTCGTGTTCTCTATCTCATTGATCAGGAGTTCTTTTGTTGTGTCATTTATATAAGGATCGCTGTTATAGACCCTCAGGTTCGTTTCTTTGAAAAAGCTCACCATAGCCAATATGTCCCTGAGAGCTCTGTAGGTTAGAACCGTCTCAAAGTTTATCCCATGGGTAACATCAAGAGCTATTTCATCAGAGCTGTGATCCATGAGGTAAAGGGCAAGCTCTGCGAGGGTGTAGTAGTAAAAATCCATCATCTCCCCATCAAAGGTCATACCTGTTGAAAAGCTTCCTTTGCTCGGACCTATGATGATATCAAAATTATTCAGGCCAAAGCCCTCAGCGCACCTCCTGACCTTCTCCTCAGCATTCCTCTTTACCTCCTTGTAATCCTCTCCGCCCTCCGCCAGAGAGTCAAGAGCTATTATCAGGATCTTTTCAGGATTTAGAAGTTTTTTCAGAGGCACCAGAGATGTGCAGGCTTCTTCTTTCACTCCTTCAACCACATATTTCACACTTTCCCATTTTGTTGGATCGCCCCATGGAGCTATGAGGATCATAGATCTGATGTTTTAGGATATATTTGCATTTTTTCATCTCCTGATCTGATGGAAGTGTTAAGGTGAAAGGATGCACGATTTTGTCCGGGTCTAACTATCTGATATAAAAAATTAACCCGTGTTTTTCGATCCGGACACAAAAAGTTATAAATATGATGAAGCTTATATTAATTTGTCCTTAAGCGTAACGACGCATAGGGTTGCAAGAATGATCCATTAAAACAAGGATTGAAACGAAATACAATCTTTATATTGTTCTAACTCCTCCCTCACTTTAAAGTTGCAAGAATGATCCATTAAAACAAGGATTGAAACAACCTTTCTAATTCCTCACCTATCCTGGCTCTTATCTCATGTTGCAAGAATGATCCATTAAAACAAGGATTGAAACTCTTCATACCTAAAAACAGGCACAGGTTTAAATCCTATTAATGTTGCAAGAATGATCCATTAAAACAAGGATTGAAACCGCTTGTTCAGTGGCAAATACAAGGCTTCCCCATGCTTCACCGTTGTTGCAAGAACGATCCATTAAAACAAGGATTGAAACTTCTTCCCTTCGCTCCAAGCCTTTACTACTTCAGAATTTGAAGGTTGCAAGAACGATCCATCAAAACAAGGATTGAAACCCTGTAATTATTCTTGTATTCGTTTTTTGATTAAATCCGATATTACTCTCCATTCTTCTTGTGTAACTGGAAAATTTGTTCCTTGCGGTTGTTTAAATATGAGCATATTTTTTAATTCATCTATGGATTTTAATTCTTCTCTAAAAATAGGATTATTTGCAAAAATTAATTTATATTTAAGGCGAACCCATAGATTATTTTGTTGTTTTTTAAAATCATCTTCAGATATCCAAAATTTTGATGTTGATTTCATATATTCTGGATTAGAGGTAATTTCAGCTACTGCATAAATACCTGCGTCGTTGGATTTAGGGCTAGTAGAAGACATCCAAATTAATGCAGTATCCCCCTTATGAATTCTATCTTTAAATCTTGATACTGACCACATGTCGTTTTCTTCGCCTAATTCTTCTTTACTTGATAGGGCGTTGAGAATATCGTATGTTTTAGGATTAGCCTGAAATATCCAAACATTTGAACCGCCAACTGATACTTCTTTATCTATTTTAATTGTTTTATCCAAATATTCACTTTTGATTTCAGGCTTAATTTCATCTAAAAATAAGTAAGAATGCTCTTTTGCCACATTAATTATTTTTGATGCGGGTATTTCAATAAATTCTATTCCCAATTTTTCAGACAAGAAGATAGTTCTTTGTTTGGGAATAACATTGGCAACAATAAGCAGTTTAACATCGGTATCTTTTTCTTGATTTTTAATAAGTCCATAATAATCCATTATTTGAGCAACAGCTTCTCTTGAAAGAATACCTCTTTTTACTTCAATTACAATTTTGGTTTGGAATTCGTCTTGAAAAATAATATCTGCAAAATAAGTACCTAATCTAACTTGTTGCCCTATTAATTTTAAATTTCTATAAGGAAGGAACTCCTCTGGATATGCTGCTATCAAATTTTCAATATCTTTCTCTAACATAATTTAAGTACATTATACAGATTATTTAAACGTGTTGGTTCGTTTGGGTTTATGTGCCCCTTCTACCGTTTAGGTTTGCAAAAAAGATCCATTAAAACAAGGATCAAAATTAAAAAGATAAAATATCTCCCTACCATAGCACTGACCAGAGATCAACCACCCTGAAGCTTGCTTTTCAGCTCAGGCATAAATTGATCCCCAGGATCATTTCCAACTCAGACAAAATCGCATGGTGGTTATGGCACAGTGCAGCATCTCTTAAGCATTGTGTATGGTATTACAAACGGTGCTGTAATCAAAGAAATACTACTCTCCACAAATAGATACAATATGATTAATGGAATTATAAATGTAACAGATAAAAAAGTTACTATTGCAGAAAAACAATAAGAAACAAACATAACAAATGGAGCTACTGGTTCATCTTCAGGGTGAGTTCCGTTCCAGAGAACTGTTAGATTATAAAAAATATCAGGTATTGCTGTACATGCATCTGTAATTGAGCCCATAGCTGGCTGATAGGAAATACCTAACAGGCACATTACCACTAAATAAAATAATGCCTTATTCATAATGCTGTGTGTATCTTTTCTTTTATATAAGATTTCCTTTTGTGTATAAAAATACAGGTAGAGTCCTGAGGCGACAGACGAATATTCTCTGATCCTCTCATGAAGCAAAGAAGGGATACAGATCCAGCAACCTCATTTTTAACGTCACGGAAGGCACAGAGACGCTGGCCTCTGCAGCGCTTCTCCTGTGCCTCTTCAGGGGCATGAAATCGGTGTGCAAGAGAGAGTGCCTTAGCTTTTATGATCTCAGCATAGAGACCACAATGCCTGAGGAAGGAGAGGACATAATAAAGGCCCTTAGCCATAGCAATTCCACATGCACAGAGGCTTGAGATCACACTTTTTGCACGTCTGCGCATCAGGCTCAAACTCTCTTTTTATTATCCTGTCCGATAGATTCTCCAGCTCCCCGGTTATATCCTTTATGTCTATGTACCTGAGCCTTCCATCCATTATACAATATATCGCAAGTTTTGGTTTATTTATGCATAAGCCATATAGCTGTAGCTGCCTGTCATAGGATCTTTCTGCTATGCTCCTTTCAATCTCTCTAGGGTTATCGCTCTTGTAATCAACTATCAGCACCTCATCTCCACTCTTTAAGAGAAGATCTATCTTACCTTCTATAACAAAATTGCCGAAACTTTTGTATACGTCAACCTCTCTTTTCACAAAATCAGCACTATCAACGATCCTTTTTAGCTCAGATTGATTATAGAGCTTTTTTGCATCATCAATCTCTCTAAGGGCCCTTGCCATAACCTTATCGTCCAGCTTTACGTGCATTTCCATAGCTACCTCTTTGACTATCTTCTCATACC
This sequence comes from Thermoplasmatota archaeon, assembly GCA_034190325.1. Classification (GTDB taxonomy): domain Archaea; phylum Thermoplasmatota; class UBA186; order UBA287; family UBA287; genus UBA287. The sequence continues at coordinate 16,188 of JAXHST010000073.1, read as the reverse complement.
TCGGGCAAAAGCCAAGTTCCAGTGCTCTGTGAAGCACTTTTCCATAAAACATTCCATCTGGATTTTTGTTTAGAGATATGCTCTTTACAAAAAAGAGCTCTTTTCTCACTTTCGTCGTATTGGAGATCAGATACTTTGCTGGACATTCATAGATATCGCCTACGGCTGAAGGATCTATCTTCACCTTCTGCTGAACACTCATCTCAACAAGCTCCATCCCCGGTGGATTAATCTCAGAAGCCTCAAAATCTTCAGTCACCCGATCGACAACTTCTATACCTCTTATTTCGTCTTTATCCCATACTATGTCTATGTGCACCTCATTTTTATTTTTTAGATATTCATCTAGAGCTATCTGCGAAAGGGAATCGCCAGAAATTTTTTCAAACAGTGGATCGAACACCTCACAGCTCCACGTATTCTGTTTCTTACTGGCTTTTTCGTTTTTTATCTCCCCCCCGGTGATCCTTTTCTTCCCCGTAAAAACCACATGTTTTCTCGCTCTCGTCATAGCTACATACAGAAGCCTCTTTTTCTCTTCGGCCTCAATCTTTCTTATCTCCTTGATTATCCCTCTTCTTATTATAGTGTCCTTTTTGTACGGGCTGAATCGTGTAACATTTATTTTGAGCCCCACAAATCCTCTATGAAAGACTACATCTTCATTCCTCATATTATATCTCTTGTAGAGGTAAGGTATGAAAACAACGTCAAACTCAAGCCCCTTGGCAGCATGGATGGTCATAACCTTTATGCAATTACTTTGTGGTACATTCGCCTCGCCCTCTCTTGTGCCAGCCTCTGCCGCCCCTTTTATCTCTTTACGTATAGCATATATAGACCTTACACCAGAACCCTCCATCTCTCTTAACCTTGATATGAACTTTTCCACATTATTGACGGCAGTGCTACCCCTTCTGCTACCCGCAAGAATACCTCTGTAATTCGTCCTGCAGATAAGCTCTTCAATGATCTGTGAGAGGTTCTTTCTGTCAACCAGTGCCCTGCATCTCTCAAGCTCTTCGTATATTTCAGGGTTATGCAACCTGAGCTTTTTGTATAAACTTTTTTCCTGCTCCAGAGAGATTTCATATATGTCTCTATCTGAAAGACCGAACATGGGAGATCGCAGGAGAGCATAAAGTGCGGAATCATCATCCACATCATAGAGAAAATCTATGAGAGCTATCATGCATTTTACTTCCGGAACCTCGAAGAAGCCTTCGCCCGATATTACCTCAAATTGAATCTGCGCATCGGTGAGAGTATCAACCAGCTCCGTTAGCTCTGTCCTGCTATCTAACAGTATAGCCATATTGCCTGGCTCTATACCCCTTTTCTGCATTTCAGCTATCCTCGGAATTATGAGTGACATTTCCCCCAAAGCATCATCTTCATCTGTTGACTCAGATTCCTCCATAACAAGATCAAAGCTCACTGTTGACTGCCCTGAAGGCACGTCTGTAGATAGCTCCTGATGCTCCGGGCTATATTCATTACCGCAGAAGCTCACTTTCGATACAAGATTGAAGAAGTTTATCAGCCTTGGTGTGGACCTGTATGACCTATTAAGTGATTTTGTCTTAATTTCTTTGTTTATCTCATTGAATATATTCATTTCCCCGCCTCTAAAGGAGTATATTGCTTGCTTGGGATCTCCAACTATTGTAAGCTTTTCTTTGAGAGATCCGCCGAGCAGGTCTCTGAAGATCTCACTCTGCACTCTATCAACGTCCTGAAACTCATCTACCAGGAGGTGTGAAATCCTGCTGCCCTCCTCCTCCGCTACACCTTTATCTTCAAGTAGCTTCTTTGTGCGCAGAAGCATATCATCAAAGTCTACAATATCTTTTTTGGCTTCCTGATACCTGTTCTCAACAGCTTTAAAGAGTTCACACATAATGCTATATATCCCATACTCGTATTCCATATCCAGTTCTTCAAGGTGGCAAGCATCACACACTTTTTTTATCCTGTTTTTTACCTGAGTGATCTCCTTTAGCGTTTCTTTTTCTCCCTTTATCTCCTGTTTCCGCAGCAAAGCTAGCTCCCGTTGACCCAACATGTACCATTGACGCAATTCGTCCTTTGTCCCCGGTATCTGCAAATCCCTTCGATCTATTTTAGACAATTTCACAATTACTGTTCCCTTACCCCAGAGATCCAGTGAGGGATAACTTTCGATCTCCTGCAGTAACAGATATATGTATGAGGTCGGTGGCAATGATCTCAACAGATCTGCAAGGACTGCAAGATCTTCGGACACGAGATAGTCTAAAGCTTTTTCACTCAGAGCAACATACTCCTCGTAGCTCAGATGCTTTATCGTATGCATAGGTCTCAATAGCAGAAAGCTCATGAGCAACCTTTTAAGATCACTCTTTCTAAAGTTATCGAATATATCCATATCGAGCTTTGGATCATTAGCTCCAGGAATTAAGCTCTTAGCATTCAAGAGATCATCCACAACCGATCCTATTAATGGCTGATTTTCCTCCAGTATTGTAAAGCCCGGGGACATGCCCAGAGCAGGGGCATGCTCCCTCATTATGGAGTCGCAGAACGAGTGAATCGTGCCTATCCGCGCATCAGATATGAAATCCAGGAACTTCTCTCCAGGTATGTTCTCAGATATCCTCTCCATAAGCTCTATAGCGGCATTCTTTGTGAAGGTTATCGCAACTATCCTGCTGAAATCATAGCTTTCCCTTCTGGCCAGCTCAATATACCTTCCAACCAGGGTTTTTGTCTTTCCTGTGCCCGGTCCAGCATTTATGGCAATGCTTTCCTGCGTTTCTATTGCCGCTTTCTGCTCTCCGTTGTATTCTGCGTCCTTTCTCATTGCACCTCTCCTTTCCACTTTTTGTAATACTCTGCAAATGGACCCACATCCTCTTTAGACGCATATGCACCATCACATGCTAAGTGCAGGATGCAATTCCTGCAAGGCTCTATGGAAAGGTCTTTTTTATCCACAAAAGAGGGAGGAAAATAACCATTTCTTATGCTCTCAACAATGGCTGGGAGCTTTTTTTCAATGAGCTCTTTTATAACTGAATCGGGCGACTCACTTTTGAAAACGTCTATCCACACATCATCCTCTTCTTTCTGTCGTCTATCTGTTATTATGTAATAATTACCACCTGCAGGCTTATCCCCCAGCATGTACAGGTATAGAGGGATCTGCATACTATCTATTCCATTTTTTACTTTGCTTGTCTTATAATCAAAAACCATGTACCCATCCTCTTTTCTATCCCCTCTGTCAACTATACCTTTAAGGTGTATCCCCTGCATCTCCTTTTCAATCTCTCTTTCAATGTAAACTGGCTCGCTTATAAAACTGCTCTCTTTCTCTAGAAAAGATTTGAAAGATATCCTTTTTGCTCTTTCAACCCTGGTTTGCAAAGAGATGTCTCTTATCTGCGGCTTTTTCTTCTCTATTATGCTATCTATTTTTGCTCTTCCAGTGCTTAAGAACTCATCTTTGCCCCTGAGATCCACAAGCTTTTTGTCTATGTGGCCGTCAAGAAGATAGAAGTCTCTGAGGACAGAATGAATGAGGCTCCCCCATAGCATGCTCTCTGTTTCTTCATACATCACACTCTTTAGCCCTATCACATACCTGGCAAAAAATCGCATGGGGCATTTTACATACTCTTCCAACTTTCCTGGAGTTGCGCTATCAAAAGCTATTTGCGTCTTAATTATCCCATTGTACTCATTTTCGATCTTTTTCTCCCTGCTTTCAAGGAGTTCTCTCTTTTTTCTGGTAGATTCCATATATTTTTCTCCCGCCAGGTTCAGGAGTCTAGAATATTGCACTGAATGCCTCTCAAGGTCTGATAAAGAAAATGCCACTCCAGGCTCATACCTAGAGATCTCAACTTCTATACCTAGAGCCTTGAGCGCATTGAAATGCTCCGTATGCACGAATGAAACAACAGCCCCAACAACGCTGCTTCTGATGGCAATAATTCTTCTCTTAGCGTATTTCCTCTTTTCAAACACCCCTATTTTTTCACATTCATCGTCCGTCAAAAGTGGGTTTCTGTAGGGCGCAAAGCGCTCAAGGCTGAGACCGCAGTAGAATTTGTGAGGCACATTCAAAGAGATAGTATCCTCATCGCTTATTATAAGAACGCCATAACCTTTATCACTGAACTTTTCTTGCACAAGCTCAGCCTTCAGAGCTTTTAGTGCTTCACCCGCTGTGATCTCTATTCTGTTACATGCCCACGCAAAATCTCTCAGAATGTCCATGAGTCTCATAAATGCTACGGACTCCATTTTTACCGATCTATCATAATCTATCAGGCCATGAAATATATTTCTGGGAAGAGAAAAATCGTGCAAAAGCGAGAACAATTCGCTCAACAGATCCTTTGCGCTGCTATTAAGGTCTATCCTGCTCTTTATGTGCTCTACACATTCCTCTATCTTCCGGGCAGAGCTTCTTATCTGCTCTACAGTGCCCTCATCTATCTCATCATTATTTCTGCTCTTCCAGTATTCTATGTATTTTTCAGCCCTCTCACTTATGTTACCGTCACTTACATCGTAGAGGAACTTATCTGTGGTCACAAAATCATAGCGCGTAGGCCCTTCTATCAGTGGGCTGGTGAGGGCCCTTCTTATATCTGACTGTTTGAAGCCGTTCTCTACAAGATCTATGAGGTTTATAACAAACTCAAAGGTTTTGGTGTTTATTAGCCTCTCCTCTACCCTGCAGTCATAGGGTATGGAATATTCATCAAAGATTGTCTTAACTAAAGGGAGATATTCATCTTGAAGCACAACAGCACAGCTCTCAGGGTTACCTATCTCTATTATCTGCCTTGCTATCCCGACAACCTCTTCCTCTTTTGTGGGGAATTCGTAAACCTTTTGAGGATCTCCGTAAAGGGGATCAAGGTATATTACACTACATCTTTTCTCCAGAAGGCCCAAGATCTTCTTCTCCCTCTCTCCGAGATCTGGATAGCGGTCTACATATAGCTTATCAATCCTGAACCATTTTCCCTCCTTCAAAAGAGTTTCAGCCTCGCTCCAGACGTCGTTTATGCTAAGGATGTCTCCAAGTGCGCTTCTATGCTCATCTATGATCCTTTTTAGCTCTCCCAGCGTATTGTTTATAGGCATAAGAACTTTTTCTTCTCTTTCAATCTCACGCATTATACTGAAAAGATTCCGTGATGATAATGGACCAACAATTTTGCCGTACTTTGCCATTACACAGCTTAAGAGAATGCGTTCTTTTCTGTAATCATCTACCAGCACTTTTTCAGAGTATTGCTCCACCCCCTTTCTGAGAAAGGAGTAAAGAGTCATAGCCTCTAAACCGTCTCTCTTTAAATTTGCGGCTTCTACCTCTGTCATGGTGATGTGATAAACATCAGCGCCTTCATTGAACATAGATGTGATAAAAAGTGTGCTTATAAATAATTTTCTTAGAACTGTTCCATTTAATTGATCTACAAAATAAAAATAAGGAAGGAAGAGTATTGAAATTTGTGGTGGATAAAATCCCGCTTGAAGAGGTGTGCAAAAAGCTTTCCAGTGGAGAGAGCTTCTCTGTGAGTACTGTTGTTAAGGTTATCTCCATAGTGAAACAGCATGCTTACGGCGATAAGTGGACCCTGAGCTCTCTGGATGTAGGACCTGTGAATGAAGGGTCAAACATTAAGATAAGACTAAACCTGTGGGATAGGTTCTCACTGCTGGCTGGAGATCTTGAGCAGGGGGATATACTTTTTATCACAAATGCTCTGGCAAAGAACTATGAGTACGCTGGAAAAACATATCACAATTAAACTGTAGCGAGAAGCAGAACAGTAATGTAGAGGTAAAATATCAGAGGGAAAGAATATTGGTTGATGGCTCAAATGTTGCAAGAAGTGTGGGGGGTAAAAGCATAGAGTGCTTGGAACTGATGAGAACAAAGCTCCTGTCTCTGAGATATGCTCCTGTGATAATAGTCGATGCAAACCTGAGACATCTTCTCAGCGGGGATAAGAAAGAAAAGCTGGAATCAATGCTCAAAAATAACGTGATATTCCAGAGCCCCGCAGGCGTAAAGGCTGATGAAGCCCTCCTGAAGCTCTCTGATGAAAAGGGCTTTCGCATCGTGAGCAATGATCAGTTCAAAGAGTATACGAGCACATACCCATGGATTGACAAGCACAGGATCTCTTTCACCATAATTGGATCTGAGGTGCTGCTATATAATCTGTAAAATTGATAGAACAGTTCTCAGTAATGTATTTATTGATGATCTGTGATTTATATCTATGAGATTTATGTTATTACCCCATGGGCTTTTGGTAGAGCAAAAAGAAATGGAAAACACAGAAATAGATATAAAAAAAGATGGAGTATTGTGGTGAAGTAAAAATGGAGTTCGACGCGCTCAACATGTTGATAAGATTGCTTAATTCAAATAGCGAGACTTTAAAAAAGCACGCCGTAAAATCTCTTATAAAACGGGGTAGTACTGCTGTTGCACCTTTAATCAGGGAGATGAAGAATAACAAAGAAATAAGGATAGATATTGCGGCTATACTTGTTAAGATAGGCACCCCTTCCATAGAACCTCTCAAAGAACTCCTTCTGGAGAAGGATACGGAGCTTGTATTGATAGCAAAAGCTGCTCTTTATGAACTCGGTGTTAATCTGAAACCAGAACCTGTAGAGAAGATAAAAAAAGAGATACAGGAAGAGAGCTGGGATGAGAGCATAACGCGCTGCATCCATGGTTTAGAGGAGTTCTCTCTGCAAGACATCTATAGCTACAGAGAAGAACTTGCCAGGCTACATCCAAAAAACAGAAACATTGAGGCAAAGATAAGACAGCAGCTCCAGCTTTTGAGGGACAGAGGGACTATAGAGTTCCTTGGTAAGGGAAGGTATAGAGTGATTACTCCAAAAAGCGCCCGTAAGGTCTTAGTCATCCAGGTAGATCCAAGAGATCCCCAGATCTCCAATATCGCTGTTGGAGATAATATAACTCTGAGTATAGAAGAGCATATGGATAACATAAAAATGGGCAACATAGCTGTTTTGTGTTCTGTTGAGGAAAATGGCGAGATCTTGATGCATGGTATCTCAGAGGTGATCTCAGAACTGGGAAATGGTATGAGTGTTGGCAAAACGGGCAAAGGGGTGCAGTTAAAACTGCGTATAAAAGAAAAACTGGGAGGCATACCAATAGCAGCATCACAGATCAAAGATCAAGGGATAAAAACACTGAGCGCATCAAAACGCCCTAAAGAATATGCATCTGTATCAATGCTTACCTATGATGAATGGAGCAAAATAGCCAAGATTATCCAAGACTCTGCCTTAATCGATGCTGTTAGGAATGGCGATATTGATGCAGCAAAGCAATGGATAGAGGCGGATGTAACTGGTGCTCTGAAATGGGTAGCTAACAGAGAGGATCTCAAAACGCTTCAAGTGTTGGCCGAAGCAGGCATTGACATGAACACAGCCCTGGCTACTGTGATCAAAGAGGACGATGTCGAAGTTATAAGACCAATTATCAAAAATGGCATAAGTACAGATTATAGAAACAGAAATGGATGGACTGCTCTGATGAAAGCAGCAGCCAATGGCCAGACAGAGACAGCCGTAAGTTTGATAGAAACCGGTGCTGATATAGATGCTAAAAATGGGGATGAATGGACTGCTCTGATGTTAGCCTCAAATAGAGGACATGTTGACACCGTAAAAGCATTGATAGACGCAGGTGCTGATATTGAAGCTAGAAACAGATACGGATTTACTGCTGGGATGCTAGCGGCTATCAGGGGCTTTACCGAAGTCACTAAGGTATTAACAGATGCTGGCGCTCATATCGATCCAGCATTGAAGACTATAGCAGGTATTGAGGAAATTGAAGCAGCAGTAGCAGACGAAAATGGCAAATCAAATCATGATCTTGAACAACAGACAAGTCCCCCTATAAAATCTAACTCTGATGCCTCTACAGATGAAACCATTGTGAGTACAGAGGAGGAAGAAAGCATAATGGCTGGTAGCCGCGTAATTGATAAAAAGGATAATAAAGATAAGCAGAGTGATACTAAATATTGGAAAGGTATAGTTCAAGTAGTTGCAGGGGAGGATCCTATAGGAGGACTAAGAGAAGATGGCAGTGTAGCTGCTGTAGGAAATAATGGGGAAGGTCAGTGCGATTTTAAAGATGAAATGATAGAGGAAATTGCAAATGATGAAATCATAGTGAGTCCAGAGAAAGATGATAGCGTAACTGTCACAAAAGATAAGATCGTGGGTGAAAGCAACAAATTAAATATGTTAGATATTAGAGATATAATAAGAACTGAAGAAAAAATTGAAAAATTTCCAGAAATTATAGAAAAAAACTTTGGAAGTAATGCAGTTAAGGATCTTTTAGAATGGTTGAGCGATCCTGAATGGCGTGTGAGGTGGGTAGCTGTAAAAGCTCTGGAGATGACTGCGCATTCTTTATCTTATGAAGAAAGAGAAAACATAGAACGTCGGTTAAACGATGCAATTAAAGAGGAAAATAACACTATTGTGAAGTCTACACTTATAGATGTCTGCGGCAAGATTGCTCCCTTTGAACCTGAGATGATAAAAGTAAACACAGAGAAAGAAATAGAGACTGAAGTGGCACTTAAGTCTGCGATAGAAAGCTGTGCTACTATTAATGCTGTGTGGAAAGATGACAAAGTAAATCATGAAAAAAGGATCCTTGAGGAAAAATTCAACGAAGAAATAAGACATATAGGTATTAATGCAAATGTGTTTGTAAGCACAAAACCCAAGCACAAACATTTTGCAATATTCCGAAATGGTGACGGATATAGTATAGTTTTGTTCGCGCTTGAGCCTATGAGTTTTAAAAATAGACTTGTCACTAGCTTTAAAGGTCGTACAGATAATGAACTACACAGAGCCTTGATGGATGCAATAGAAGAGATGAGACGAAAAACTAATCCTGCTGTTATTCCTGCAAAAACAAGGGGTGCAAAAAAGCGCACTCCAAAAACCGGATCCGAAAGTGATAAGGAGATAGCAAAAGAGATCATTAAAATAAGGAATTCAGAATCCATAGAGAAACTCATAAATAGACTAGCCAATGAGGAATATGAAGAAATCAGAGACGCCGCTGCAACAAGACTTGCAGAACTCAAAGATCAGAGAGCTGCAGATTACCTCTCAAAATGTCTTCTGAAAGATCCTTCAGCTAGTGTGAGAAAGAACTGTGCTATGGCTCTAGGTGAGATTGGGGGATCCAGAGCTATAAGTGCATTATCTGAAGCAAGTAATGATAGTGATACAACAGTAAAACACCGTGCGCTCAAGTCTCTTCAGAAGATAGGCGGTGAATGTGTTATAGATGGCATCTCAAGATTTTTGAGGGATGATGAACCGACTATAAAATTTTCCGCCGTCTTAGCCCTCAAATCTATAGGAGGGGCATCATCCATAGATGTTTTGCAGAGATTTTTAACATACGAAAACGATCCTTCTCTGCGTAAACTCGCTACAGATTGTATAAACGAGATGGGGCGACAGAGATGAAAGAAAATAGAATATATGAGCAAGTAGATATATCCAATAGTATGGATAATAGATATAATAAGCTCCTCATCAGTAGTTCTTTTAACAGCACTTTGGAAGAGCTAAAACAGCTACAGATAAAGATCCCTAAAGAATCTTCTCAGATCGATCATGAGCTGGATCACCTCTATTTTCCACCCGATGGGAATCTGGTTACATCTATAGACAGAATAGAAAAAGTCAAACTCGATCCAGGATCAGGGGTAAAGTGGGCAGAAAACAGGACTATAGCAGCATATGACGAATCTATAAAACGCTTCAGTGCTATAGAGGGCACAGCCTATTTTACAGCCCACTCTCTGGTTGTTGGTAGAGACTATGTACCTCTCACTCTTGTAACATTCTATTTCTACACCAAAGCCCGTACCATTGTAAGTGACTCAATCAAATACTCAAATAACCCTGAGGAAGACTCGAAGAAGGACTATGCTAGAGATAGAATGGAGTTCCTAAAAGAATATGCCCCTGGGGGTTGTTTATTATTTATAGACGGTCCTATTATCGGCGGAGATGTCTATACGATGATGATAGGGCATCTGAAGGATCTTAGAGCTAGGGGCATAGTTCCAGTATTCTTTGTAAAAAACAGTACGAGCAACCTTGTTACTGATAATATTCCTGAGTTAAGAGGTAGATACAACTCAGATTTCCACTGGTGCTACAACTTCCTTAAACCTGGAGAGAGGACAAACTTTTTCAGATACGTTGATAGACACAACCCTAAGAATGCAAAGATCTTTTGCTATATAAGAACTTTTGGCGGGTTGCAGAGGGTTGAACTAGATGTAAGATCATTTGAGGAATTAGAAGATCTTATGAACTATATTTACTATCTCATCCTTGCTCAGGGAGATCCTAAGAATCCGCAGGTAAGGACTATAGCTATAGCAGAGCGCTATGCTAGAGAGGTATTGAACGTCATAGACATAGAAAACTATATGAAAGGGCTAATGCCAACAATGAATCAGAACAGGTTTGGGTGATAAAAATGTGGATAGTGATTGGAGAAGAAAAAGGAATGATAAAGCTTGTCTCGAAATCAGGGACTAACGGGATATTACCTAAAGGATCATATCTCACTGTAGAGCAGGGTGAAGAGAAATTCATACTGAAGGTTGAAGAAAGCATTCAGGGCGCCACCTACTCACCATCACCTCTGATTGCGGATATGGACCTTACACCTATAAGTGGTGATAGAAGATGCCAAAATATAGTTTATGCAACAAGAATACGAAACATCCCAGATCGCCCCGATGGTCTTTTAAGCTACATTCTACCACAATCTACTGCGAGAAGATCAACGCAGGAAGAGATTGATGGTGCGCTTGGAGGAATCAAGAGAGGACCAAAGGTCTTTATTGCAACTGTTCAGTATGGTGAGAGTCAACATCTCTTTGACGATTATGGAAATATGATAACCGCTAAACTACCCGAAGAGATGTTTTACTATCAGACTCTGATATGCGGAAGAACCGGAAGTGGAAAAACTGTGGCTGCAAAATATTTAGCACAATACTTTGTCGAGGAGCTTAAGGGTGCAGTTCTTGCAGTCAACGTGAAAGAATCAGATCTCTTAAAGATGGATAAACCTTCTGAGACCAAAAATCCTGAGGTTATAAAAGAGTGGGAAAACCTTAAAGTTACCCCTCATGGTGTGTTTAACTTCACAGTATACTATCCTGCAACCACAACAATCTCCTTCCAAGATATAGATCCCAGAATATGCAAAGCTATTACCTTAGATATAAAAAACCTTGATCCAGAATCTTTGACAGGACTCCTTCATGGGATTACAGACGTTGGAGCTATGAATTTACCAGGAATATTCAGGTATTGGAGAGAGGAAGAGGCAAAAAATGTTACCTTTGCAGAGTTCAAGGACTACTTTTCAAAGGGAGCTGGGGATAAATGTGTTTTTAAGACAAAAAACACAAAGGGGGAGATATCTGAGGTAACGCTTCATAGAGGAACTTTTGACAATATAAACAGAAACCTTGACTATGCATCAGATTTTTTTGATAACCCGAATTCAAAATCACTCACAGAAGAGGACGTTCTGGTAAGTGAAAAGATGTCTGTGATAAACGTCGCTGGAGAAAAGGGAATAGAGTTTGGATCTGTTCTTCTCCGCGATCTGCTCAAGAGAATAGTCTCCGCTAAAAGTAACAGAAGATCGACAGTTCCCATACTCATAATAATAGATGAGGTCCATATGTTTTACAATACCGAGAGCTCTAGAGAAGCGCTTGGTTCTCTAGATACAATATGCCGCACCGGAAGAAGTCAACAGATAGGGGTTATATTCTCTTCCCAGAATCTCTCAGACATACCTTCAGGACTTTCCAGTGTGATAAACACAATGATATTCTTCAAATCTACTGCGCAAGAAGCAAAGAAAGCTGGAGTAAACATGAGAGATGAAGAGATGGAGGGCATGAAAAAAGGCTTTGCCATAGCATCAATACATGGCTCACCGTATCTAAAGGTCATCAAGTTCCCACTGGCTTTTGCAGGGGTGCTTGAAGGAGAGTAAAATGGACGATATAGATTTTTTGATGGACATATTGGATGACGAAGAGGAGAAGAAGATCATAAAAGCACTTTCGAAGATAGACTATAACGATAAAAGGCAATTTGAAAAGGTTCTGGATGAGCTCCTGGAGGGTGAAGATGACGATAGAATATGATTATGTTATAGAGAGGGACGAAGAGAATGAAATAAATATATACACGCCTGACAAAATTCCGAAAACACTCCCAGATATAGCATACATAAAGGGTCCCAACTCAGCAGGCAAAAGCACTCTGCTAAATCTGATGGCATTGGGTTTCTATGGCTCTAATAACGATAAATTGGCTGCACCCTTAAAGGAAAAAATAGAGGGAATGAAGAATAGGAAAGATCAAAAAATCAAATTTGATATCAAAATCTATGATAAAGAACATAATCTGATCCTAGAATCCAGGAAAAGCAACTTTGATAGCGAAATAGAGGTTTATTCTTATGGACAAAAAGTAGATGCTGATCATTTTTCTATAGGGTATAACCTCATATACGACATCCCAGAAAACCCTACAGGAAGATTGAAAGACCTTAATTACGAAGTAAAAGATCTCCAGCATAGGCATATGGTAAATCTCGGTACTTTAGAGTCTTATATAAGGGAAGTTATAGGCGAAGTCGAAAGGGGAAAAGATCCCAAAAAAATAGAGAAATTAAAAAATGACATAAGAGAGTATGAGGAAGAAAGAAAGAGGAGAATTGAGAAGAAGAACGATCTGGATAATGAAACAAGAGATTTGGAGATGTATGTATACACAAAACTTGCTACAGGATATAAATCAAAAATAGAGGATATAGAGGAAAAGTTAAAAAGTCTTAAAAAAGACAAGAAGAAGATAGATAAACAAAACAAAGAAGCTTATGAAATATGGAATAAAGTTAAAAACGACGTGAATGAGATGGAAAAGCTCCGTTCCGATTTAGGCCTTTCTTTATACAAAAATCTACCTGAAGAGCAGAGATATCGCTTAGATATATGGAATTCAATAGATTTTGATACAATTTTAATGTCAAAAAAGGTTGATCCGCGTTCTGAATCTCAGATCCTTTATCTAAAAGAGATCTTTGATGACGTGCGAAAAAAACTTGATGAGAATAGAGCATCAAAGGAGACAGAACTTTGTAAGAAAGTACTCGATGTTCTTTCAGAATTTGAAGATTATGAGATAAAGATTCCGGTTTATAATATAGATGTCAAGGAATTTACAAGATCGCTCGAAAACTACATTGAAAAAAACAGGACTGAACTGAAAAAAACTAAGGATGTAGAAGAGATATGCGCACACCTTGATGAACTCTACAATAAGCTCCAGGATGTTAAGGAAAAGATCAAGATTATTGAAAATACAGACAGGGAATTTGATCCAGCGGCTTTTTACAGTCCGGAAAAGATAGAAAATATAGAAAATTCGCTCGAAAATAAAAAAATAGAATATAAACAAAAGTATGAGGAGTATAAATCACATTGTATATCCTCTCTGCATTTGCAGGAAGATGATATAGAGAACGTATTCGAAAGCAATAGGAATAAGTATCCTAACTTAAGATCTCTCGATGAAGATGGACTTATTACAAAGCTCAATGAGCAAAGAAAGAAAAAAAATGAGGCTGAAGGTGATGTAAACGAGATTGAAGTGCTTATCAAGGAGAGAACAAGAGAACTAAATGATCTTGAAAATAGAGAGCCGCATAAATACCAGGATTGTAAAGAAAATCTTAATAAACTTCTCAAAACATGCGGCGGATTGAAGGGTAAGCTAGCAAAATATGATGGATATATCAGCGACATAATAGCTGGAAAAATTCCCAGGTCCAATGATGAAAATGATGTAAAAAATTACCTTGAAAAGCTCTCCATCTATCTTGCTAAAAGGATGGATACAATACGCCATATAGACGGAGTCTACAAAGTTAAAAAAATAGATGTCATCAATAAGATTGTTATCACAGAAGAAAGCAAAAGGATAAAATTTGAGGATTTTGGGACGGGTCAGAGCCAGAGCGCGTATCTGAGCAGCATCTTGAATACAAATGACAAAAGAAAGATGATAGTGCTGCTAGACGAGGTGGCGATGATGGATAACTTGTCATTAAAACCTGTGTTTGACAAGATGCATGATCTTTACAAGAAGGGACAGCTGGTGATAGGCATAATAGTTCAGATAGAAACTGAAGGCAATGTGGAAGTTAAGGATATAGAGGAAATGTATGAATAACCAGCCACTGAAGCACAAATATCACCTAGAGAAGTTTTACACAAGACTCAAGGATAATCTCGGTAAAAGGCCCGAGGACTCTGTTTTGATAAAAATGTTAGATATGAAGTCAAATAGGAGGATGAACACTCTGCAGGAAAGCTCTTTTAAAGCATCTGAGCTCTCACAGAGTGCTCTTAAAGATCTGATTGATGAGGGCTACATAAGAATGGGCTTTGAAGAAGGGAGCTATGTGATCACCGCAAAGGGGGTATGGCTATTTGAAAAGGATGCAGGGATTATGGATGAAGAAGCGCTTATAGAAGCAATAGACGAGAAGTTTTTCTGCTTTTCAGAGGATATAAACAGAAAATTGAATGATAGAGAAAAGATAATAATTCTTGCTATGATTGCAGCAAGAGCTTTTTCTCAGGACTCCATTGCTGATCTCATGGATAAGAGGAAGGTTGAGTATTGGGGAAAGATCATAAAGGAGAGCTGTGAAAAACTTAATAGCATGGGAATAGTCGCAACAAAAGTAGAAGAGATCATGCAGCAGAAAGGAAATGAGCATCCTGTATCAAACCTTATGAGACATACAGATACGCTTCCCAAGAAAACGAGGGGAATGTACAAGGCTTTGGGCAATCAAAGATACTACTTAGATCTCTATGCAGATTCATCACTATCCAAGGAAAAGCTTGCATATCTCTTCTGGCGGGTTTTTGGGGATAAATTCCGTCTTGAAAACAGGAACGCAATCCTGGAATTCTGCAACCGCATTGCTCATGAAGAGTGCGCTTTTATATTTGATATGAATAAGCACATATTTGGAATGCCAGAGTACGATAGTTTTGTTAAAGATGCATTTGAGTGGGGTGTGATAAACAGATCCATGTGGGAAAAGTAAAGCAGCTATCCACCTATGCTTATCTGCATTCAGCAAGGCTGAGGGCCATGCATGCCCACTTCCTTCTTTATCTTATCTTTCTCTCTGTCTTCTTATACTTAAATTGCTCCAGTGCATAATAAAAACAGGTCGCGCCTCAACAAACGTTATGATTAACTATTTATATCGATACATTTATGTAAGGAGAGAAAATGAGGATGAAATGGAGCGCTCTGCTAATATTTGTCGTCATTGCTATTCTTCTTACAGTATTAATCTGGCATGGTGTAGAGAGGAACTCCATGGAGGGAGTTGTTATAACAGATTTAGCGGGAAGAGAGGTAGTCATACCAGAAAAACCTGAAAGGATAGTGGCGGTTGGTGGAGGAGCTCTGAGGCTGATAACCTATCTGGATGCAACCGATCTTGTAGTCGGGGTAGAGGATAATGAAAAGAATCCCTCCAGACCATATCTATTAGCGCATCCTGAGCTCAGCGAGCTGCCATCTGTAGGCCCAAGGCACGGTGGTGATGCAGAGCTTATAGTTTCGCTAAAGCCTGACATAATATTTCTCACACGGTGGAAAGACAAGATAGAAACACTTCAAAGCAGGACAGGCATACCTGTCGTTTTCCTGGGTGATAGCGAGGCGGATTTTGACGAGCTATTTGAAGCCCTCAGGGTAGCAGGAAAAACACTGGGCAAAGAAGAGAGAGCTGAAGAACTGATAGAATACGCAGAGAAAACGATCGAAGATATCAGAGAAAGAGCCGAAAGAGCTACCTCCAGACCAAGGGTCTATGTGGGAGGTATAGGCCGCAGTGAGAATGGCATTCTTGAAACAAGGACAGACTACATCCCTTTCGAGCTATTGAGTGCCAGAACGCTCGATGAAGCAGGAATAGAGCTCCCTCCAAAGGTCACGGAAGGA
>JAXHST010000072.1:0-3473 GCA_034190325.1 Thermoplasmatota archaeon | reverse complement strand
AGTATTGTCTATCGTAATGTATGTTGTTTTAATGCCTGTTGTGCTAGTAGAAAGCATTGTTTTAGCTGTGCTCGTAGCGCCTTTAGAGATCATGGATTTAATGCGAGGTATGCCTTATGAATATTAAAACTGTTCTTGTTGCTATTGCGCTGCTCGGTGCGTTCCTTGCTTATGCAGAGCAAACACAGGCACAGAACCCTGTCGTGGATCTGGGTGCAAAAGGCGCAGCAGCAGTAGGGGGGGGAATAAACGCCATAATACAAACATGCATTAACACTATCGGAGCTTCTGGGGGGCTGTTGGGCGCTATAATTTCTGTTGTTTTGAGCATGCTTAATGGTCTCATTTCGTTAGTGATGTCTGTGCTGGCAGCTGTAGGGCTCGGCGGGGTTGCTGGTTTTTGCTCTGGGGCTATTATGGGCTGCATAAGTGGGATAATTGGGCTCATAGCACCAGTCATAGTTGAGATTTTAGACATTTTACCACTTATCGCAAGAATAATAAACACGCTGCTCACAGGCGTTGGCGGGTTAATTATCGTTTTGATTGCGGATATTTTGCTCACGATATGGCAAATGATAGGCTATATAGCGATGATAATATGGACATTTATAAAGTTTGGTTTTGGCACGGTAGTAGGTTTAGCAGCGATTCTTATAGGATTGATTCCTATAGTTTCTTTAGGTGTTGGTGCTGTTAGCGGTTTGCTATATGCTATATGGATGGTTGTGTTTATAATTATAGGAGTGTTAGGCATATATCTGCCTATTGGTTTAAATACGATTATAAGTGGCGGAATCGCAGCATGGAGCAATATCGGCTGGTATTTTACAGCTTTGCACTTGGCAGATTTTGTGCCTACTACATTGCTGTTTACATTTCAGTGGGCATTTACATCAGTTTCTGGACTTACTGGTATGCAGAGCACGGGATGGTGCGGGGGATTTGGTGCATTTGCCGTATGGATTGGAGATTTTGTTGCATTTAGTGGTGCAGGCACCATAATATGGATTGTCATAGCAATTATCTCTCTCATTCTTTTTGCTCTGCGGTTGTATAACATTCTGCCTATGGTTTATCGGTTCTGTCTGGACACTGTCTGCACATAGCCCTTTCTGGAAGAATGCGCTGTGCGGAAAGAAATATAAAGGATAAAGCACATAATAAGAATAGCGGAACAACGCAAAGAGAATGGCATGCAAACCCCTCAAGGAGAGCAGGGACTGTGATTTGTGCCAATCATTTTTCCACCTCACTCTTTTCAGCTCTGCTCTCCCCGCCTTTTCTTGGAAAGAAAAAGCGTTGTACGGAAAAAGAAATTCTCTTTTAAGCTATTTTTCATACGTTGAGGGTAGGGGTTTTGGTTGAAATTTACCTTTCCTCGAGCTCTCTGGAAAGAATATCTCTCATGGAAGGTCTTATCTCATGCCATTGCTCCTCCCTTGTAAGGCTGTGATCTATGTAGCTCTCATCTATCCCCATCTTCTCTGCGTACTGCTCTGGTGTTCTCGCTTTCACTCTCTGCCTTTCCCATCTTCTCAATTCTTTCTCCTGCTCTGCAGCAGTAATGTAGTCAAGGTTAAGGGGTTCACTGTCCTGCTGCTCATCGTTGAGCTTATACCAATCCCTCTTCCGGTCTCTTGTAGTGATCGTTATAGGCTGCTCTATTATCCTGTTCATGTCATTGAGCATGCCTCTTCTCACTGCAGCTCCTATACCTATTCTCCTGTTCTCCACTCCTTCTCCTATCCTGTATGTTTTAAGCCCTCTATTCTTAACTTTCCCAGCTATCTTGTAGAAGCCGCATTTCCATATCTCTAACTCTCCTGATGCTTTCCTGCTCCATTCCCCTATGCCATCACCCTCATCTTTTATGCCTGAAGTTATCACACTGTCTGTATGAAATGCGGCTATATTCTTATCATTCAGCGTTTGATTCATGAGCTGACAGCGCACAGCAGCAGTGATATATGAGGCATAAATAGGACAGAACAGCCTACCTAACTTGAACGTATCCTGTCCTACAAGCTTATAAATCACTCCGTTTATATCAACAAGCTCTTCATTATCCCCATCTTCTGGCCTCAATAGCTTTAATGAGGTTTGCTGTGTTGATTGAATGAATTTACCGTAAAGACTATCTAATATAATTTTAACTTGCTGATATATGAGGTCATCATGCTCTTTCTTTGCCTTTAGCTTTTGCGCATATAGCTCAGTGATAGGCTCACTGAGCAGAGGAGCAGCGCTCTCATCATATATCTCCACGCTGCTCATAATACTGTAATCAAAGCCTAAATGGTCAATAAGCTCTAATTCAGGGTACGAAACGATAGTTTGCATTCTCCCGGTTGGAAAGATTATGAGGCCGTCTCTTTGCCTGTGTGGAAGCAAACCGTAATAGCTGCTGCCGGGGATCTCCATATCTACCTCATAGCTCCCATAAAGGGGATAATCCCAGCCATTAGAGCGCTTTACCTTGAATCCTTTTGTAAGGATAGGCATTTCTTTCATCACAGCAGGGTAAGCGCTGTTGATGTCATACTCTTTCATGTTCTTCCATATCCCTCTTTTCAGTACCTCAAACCTGCCTCCATAATAACAATCAAGAAAGCGCCTGGCTACATCCTCTGATACTGGAGGAATAGTGAGGCCGTATCGCCTGAAGTACTCCTCTGACAGTGATGCAGAAGAGATAAAATTGCTGTATCCTTGCTCAACAAAGAATGAGAACAGCTTTACCGCAAGCTTGCAGCAGATCTCACTATCTCTTATGCAGTATTCTATTATCGTTTGTTTATACTCTTCATCATTCTCAAAGCGCTCATAGTCCATATCTGCGCCATAATCCCCTGATTTGTGCATGCTTAAGTATTTCTCTCCAGCTTTATCCAGGCTTGTTCTGAAATACTGATAAAGGTCATAGAACACATAGGAATGCATCACTCTTTTTTCTCCCTTTGAATTGTATCCCATTTCGCCTATCCAGAGATATTTTTTAGGTATATACTTGATTTTATACTCCTTGCCGTTATGCGTTATTTCTGTGCTCTTATTGAAATATATCTGTGTTATGAAATCATCATCAAGAAGCCTCAACAAGCCTTCAGCATCAAACTGAAGATTGTAAAAAAAGTTTATGCTATTTCTGAAATATGAAGATGTGAGGAGCTCAAGCCAATTGCTTTTATCAACTAAAGAATAGCCATCTCTACACTCCTCTGTATAGAATGTAATGAGAAAAGGAATGTTTCCTTTACCGGTTTCCTTCGTTTCTGTATCAAGCCCTATGATAGCTTTCTTTCGTTTGTTAGCTTTGAGCTTGTATTCTGAATTCTCTGGCCATATCCATTTAGCCTTTTTCAAGCTGTCCACCTTCATTAAAAGTAACTCCCTCCTCTATGACCTTTGCGCTCTATCTTTGCTCCAAGGCGCTCATACTGTCCTTTTTGATCATTCCATTCACATATCTT
>JAXHST010000071.1:0-7450 GCA_034190325.1 Thermoplasmatota archaeon | reverse complement strand
CTGGAGATCTTCGTGCTTCATGGAGGCTCTGAGAAGATAGAGGAGTTTTACAGGAAATGTCAGAGATCTGTGGATTATATAAAGATATTTTATGTCTGAGAGCTGGTGCCGTTGTTATGATCTACTCTAACTATGCCCCCACTCTTTTGTTCTCTAATGTTTCGTTAGCGGATGTATTTTCCTGCACTTCATTACTCCTATCCTAAAAATAACCTCTCCACTTATCTCAGTAGTATCATCAAGAACAGCAATAGATCTCATGAGATCTAAAGGTAAATGCGCTAAGCCATTTATAATCATTACGAGATTGGCAGAAGGGCAATGCGCTTTGAGCTCTCTATGATCTCCGGAGGGACAAGAGCCCTAAAGATCCCCGGAGATATGATAGATATAAGAGCGGGAGCTAAGAGAGGCGGAAGAGAGATCCCTGAGAAGATCGCAGAAAGAGCTAAAGTAGAGAAAGGAGGGAGGAGTTCATACAAACGTAAGGATAAATATAGATAAGGATAATATAGGTTGCATGGATGAACTGTTTTGTGATATGAAAAAGGAAAATTTTTCAACATTCAAAAATGTAGAATTATGTTTTTCTCCCCATTTCCCATGGCAAAAACCCAACCCTTTCACCTTTGATAAATGTGAAAAATGTGGAGGTTTTTCATGACAAATGAAATTATTTATGGGATAGGGAGTTACCTTCTATTAATCGCTCTTCTTCTTCTAATAAAATACATGACTAAAGGGAATAAGAAAATTGATAAAAGGGAAAAAAAGTATTTGCTATATTCTTCTATAGCATTAATTGCATTTTTGTCACTCGCCGGAGTTGAAGTCTATCTTTTACCAGCTCATCCTTATCCTCAGTTGGTGATGGTTATCCTCATTCTTCTTTATGTGTTCTTTATCGAAAAAAGAGATCTTAAAAGCCTAGGAATATCTACTGAAAATATAAGGGAAAGTGCCATAATAGGCGTGGTTGTAGGAATAGTAATTTTTATTTATCCTGCGATTACAATAATAATGTTTTATTGTAAGGTAGGGCTATCGGATGCTTTTGTTTATCTCGTTCATAACTTTAATCTTACTCCTCGGAGCCTTTTACATTATCTATATATAGGATTTTCTGAAGAGATAATCTTCAGAGGATTTTTGCAGAGAAGATTTCTTGAATCTATGAAGCCAGGGTATGCTATTGTATCTGTAGCTCTGTTGTTTACTTTTATACATCTTCTAAACTATAGCACCATATCTTTAGGAGCTGTTTATGATTGCTCTCAAAAGTTTGGCACCGCTTTAATTTTCGGTTATCTTATGTACCGAACTGATAACATTCTTTCTGTTGGGATTGTCCACACTTTTGGGAATTTCGTAAAGCTAATTGGAGGGATATAATGAAGCTAAAGCGTATTGAAGAAAACCAGAACATAGGGGATAGCAGAGCAGTTTCTTTTAATAGCTCTTCAGATATTATTGGTCAATCAAGGAACTGCGAAGCATATGCTGGTTTCTCAAGCATTATATCCTCACACAGACAGCGCAGTGCCTCTGCAACACTCCATGCCTGGGATATGCAGCCGCCCCTCTCAAAGGGCTCATCGCCGGAGCAGACCTCCTCTATATTGCCCGAAGGCATAGCCTCCAGCATTAAAGGCATGAGAAGGTTCTCATAAGAAAACTCTCTCGCTTCTTTTGTATAGTTTGAGAGCTTTAGATATGAAGTTATAAACGGGCCCATGAGCCAGGGCCAGATTGTGCCATTGTGATACGCTTTATCCCTCTCAACGATGCTCCCTTTATACCTGCCAGTATACCTGGGATCATCCCTTGAGAGAGTGCGGAGTCCGAAGGGGGTTAACAGGCTACCCCTCACCGTCTCCAATGCGCGCATAGCATTTTCCCTGTGCACGGGGGTATACTCTAAAGACAGGGCTATGATCTGATTGGGTCTGAGAGAGTTGTCAACAAAGTCATCTCCTATCCTGTCAGCAAAGTAGTTTCCATTAAAGAACTTTCTCTCAAAGCTCGCTTCGATGCCATAGCATATCTTTCTGTAAAATTCTGTATCATACTCTAAGTAACCCGCCATCCGCTCCATGACTTTGAGCGCATTGTACCATAGCGCCTGGACCTCTACTGCCTTCGGGCCTCTTGGGCTACACGGTTTGTCCCCCACAATAGCATCCATCCATGTAAGCTGATCTCCATGTGAGATGAGAGAATCTTTATCCATCTTTATCCCATTGGTTCCGTTCATATAGCTATAGATTATGGAATCCAGCTTTTCCCATATGCTCCTGAGAAAGTCAACATCATTCGTGTACAGAAAATATCTGTAAACCCTATCTATAAACCAGAGAGATGCGTCAACGCTATTGTACATCACGCCCCCTTCTTCTGTGAAACCGTTCGGTATCACACCATCGCGCTCATGAGCTAAGAATAGCTGAAGAACCTCTTTTGCATCCTGAAAGCGCCTGGTTACAAGCAGCAGGCCTGGCAAGGATATCAGAGCATCTCTACCCCAGTCAGCAAACCAGTGATAGCCTGCCATAATGCTTTTCCCCCCTTCTCTGCTGACCACAAATCTGTCAGCTGAGAGAATCAACGCATTGATAACATCGCTCTCTCTATACGGATGGAGTCTGTAGAATTCATCCTTGAGCGCTTCCCTTCTCTTCTTCTCTTCCTCCATGCTAAAGTCAGCATAGGGCTCATTCATGGAGAGAGCTATGCTCAGAGTGGATGGAGTCTTCATATCTATGAATAGGGAGCCGGGGGAGAAGAGATCCTCGTAGCAATCCTCCTTTCGCTCATCATCCAGAGGATAGTATGCTTTCACTGTTTTTCTATCCTCCTCGAATAGGAAGGGCACAGATGAGGTTATGAAAGCTTTATCACCATTCCTGCTTACGCAGAGTCCTGTGTCCTTTCCGCAAAGCTCCATGCTTATCTCACCCTTTCTATCGCTCACGCTGTATATGTGTCTGAAAACAAACATGGGTGTAAGTTCGAATCTGAAGTTTCTTTCAGAAAAACTCTCCAATCTGTAATCAATGACGGTAGCATTCTTATTGTAGGGCATGAAGAGTCTCTTCTTCACATACATCCCATCCGAATAGAATGAGAATTCATGAAACAGGTTAAAGTCATAACCGTGGAAATCCAGCTTCTTTCCATTTATCCTCTCATCCATGCTTGAGACGATGACATTTCTGTTCACCGGGGGATCCAGAGGACAGACAAGAAGCCCGTGGTACTTTCTTTTATTGACAAAGGAAGGGGTTGAGGATGCATAACCCCCAAGTCCATTCGTTTCTAGCCATTCAAAATCGGTGCTCCTTCTATTAGATCTCATTCCCTACCACTCCCGCGTAGATGTCGTGTGTCTTCTTTGCTATCTTCTCCCATGTGAACTCTGCCAGCACTCTCTCTCTTGCGTTCTTGCCCATAAGCTCAAGCTTTTCCGGGCAGCACAAAACAGCTGAAACTCCCCATGCTATATCCTCAGGGTTATAAGGGTCCATGTGAACGCCGCACTGTTTTTCCCCATCGGGTATTACCTGCTCTCTGAAACCGGTTATGCCCTTTGCTCCGACTACCACAGGTTTACCCATAGACATAGCCTCAGTGCATACTATGCCAAAAGGCTCATAAAAGCTCGGCAGAACAACAACATCACTTGATGCATAGTGAAGGATTCTCTCATGCTCTTCAACGAACTCTGTTCGCATAACAACTTTATCCCCCAGGTTGAGCTCCTTTATCCTTCTTCTAATGTCATTCTCAAGTTCACCCACACCAAGGATAACGAGCTTTGTATCAGGGTAGTCTTTCAGGATCTCAGGCATAGCCTCTACCAGATTCTGAGCTCCCTTGACAGCTGTAAGCCTCCCGACAAACAGAAGCATTACTTCTTTCTCTCTCAATCCATATCTTCCTCTAAGCTCAGAGATCTCCTCTTTGCTGAAGTTCTCCATGGAGTACTTTTTTTCATCAACGCCATTCCAGCATACCTTTATTTTATCTCCTGGAAAACCCAGTGATATCAGATGATCCCTCATCGCATAGCTAACGGTGATCACACAATCAGCTTTATCCGCACCCATATACTCAATATCCTCGACAACCCTGGAGCCTTTTCCCATGCTCCTGCCCTTTTCTGTAGAATGGATGTGAAAAACAAGTGGCAGGGCTGTCTCATCTTTTATAGACGCCCCTGCTATTGCCCCAAGCCAGTCATGGGCGTCAACAACATCAAATTTCTTACCCTCCTTCTTTATCTGCTGGTTAACCACCTTTGATGCGCTCAATATGTTGTATGTAAAAACATCAGAGAAAAACCTGAGCCCTTCACCCCAGCGCTTCAGCTCCTCACCTGCAAACACACTTAAAGCCTGGGTCAAATCTATGATCATTGGCCTGTGAACCTCAACCCCCTCCCAGAGGTCTCTTGTAGGGTTGTTGTTATCTCTATTTAGCGTGTAGACGGTTACATCATTCCCCATAACAACAAGCTGTTTTGTGAGCTCCATGGTGAATGTGCCTAAACCACCAACAATCGTTGGCGGAAACTCCCATGAAATGTGCAATATACGCATAATGAAAAGGGGATATGTCTCTATTAAACCTTTTCATACGCTTCTTTATCTATTCTAAACATCAATTCCTTTCTTCCATGCATCACAGAGATCGTCTATGCTCATATCTATCTTTTCGTCTATCTTCATATGCCTATCCTCAGTCACCTGCCCTATATGAACGGCATCCCTGCACAGCTCTTTAAAGCTCTTTTCCTCTCCCCTCTCCACCTCAACTATCCATCTGCCATTGCTCTCTGAAAAGAGCTTTTGATCAAAGCGGTTTGCCTTACCGGGGATGCTTTTTATGCTCACCTTTGCCCCGAAGCCACCAGCGAAGAGCATCTCCGCGAGAGCTACGCCTATGCCCCCATCAGATACATCATGGCATGAGGCTATTATCGCCAGATCCATCGCTTTCAACAAACTTCTTGCCTTTTTCATAAATCCTTCGCCGTCCACCTTCGGCACCATTCCGCCATTCAGGTTTAGAAGCCTTGCATACTGCGATCCTCCGAGCTCATTATCGGTCTCTCCTATGAGATATAAGCTGTTGCCATCGCTCTTCACATCCATGCTGACAGCCTTTCTGACATCATCTATTATCCCTATCCCCATCAGAACGGGTGTTGGTAGGATCGCTCCCATCGAGCTCTCATTGTAAAAACTCACGTTACCGGAGATTACAGGGATATCAAAGGCCATCGCAGCATCAGCTATGCCCTCGCACACAGAGACAAAATCCCCCATAACCGATTCATCCTCAGGATTTCCAAAATTGAGGCAGTCTAGCAGAGACTCTGGTTTTGCGCCGACTGCAACCAGATTTCTCAGAGACTCCTCCACAATGCACCTGCTACCCCTGTATGGATCCAGGCCAACTTTTAGCGGGGAAGAATCGCTTGTGACAGCAAGCCCTCTCATGCTCTCCAGTGGCTTTATTATCGATGCATCACCTGGCCCCTTTGAATTGAAGCGCCCCTGCAAGGGATAAAGCACCGCATTTCCCTGAATAACCTGATCGTACTGCTTTATGGCATACTCCTTGCTTGCCACATCAGCATAGGAGATCATATTCAATAGCGCTGTGTTGAGGCTCTCCGGCTCACTGAACTCTGTTTCTCTTTCTCTGATCTCTCTCTTCCTGCAGGGCCTCTCACATTCCAAGCCAGATAAAAAATCCATGGGCATATCAGCAACCTTTTTGCCATCGGAGAATATCCTTATTCTCCTATCCGAAGTAACCCTCCCTATGGGCGCAGCATCTATGTCCCACTTTTCGAATATTTCTAGAGTCCTGCTGAGGTTTTCCTCTCTAACCGTGAGCATCATTCTCTCCTGGCTCTCAGATACCCAGATCTCCCATGGCTCCATTCTCTCTCTCAAAGGCACATTGTCAAGCTCTATCTCTGCCCCGAGCTCAGAGGACATCTCGCAAACACAGCTCGATAGCCCTCCACCACCAAGATCTTTCATCCCCGTCACAAGCCTCTCTTCAACGCACTCAAGCACAGCATGTATCAAAACCTCCTTTGTTAGAGGATCCCCGAGCTGGACAGCGGGTCTGCTAAAAACCTCAGAGCCTTCGCTCAGCTCATATGAAGCAAATGTAACTCCATGTATGCCGTCCCTGCCTGTCTTTCCTCCGGCAAGAACGAATATATCCCCCTCTCCACCAGCCTTGCTTCTCACAAGATGCTCTTTTCTCATTATCCCTGCGCAACCCACATTCACAAGGCAGTTGCCGGTATAGCTCTCATCAAAGCACATCAAGCCAGAGATCGTTGGAACGCCTATTCTGTTGCCATAATCAGAGATCCCTTTCACAACACCCCTGAGAAGATAGGCAGGATGCTTGGTTCCCCTGGGCAGCCTCTCATACGGCATGCTCAGAGGACCGAAGAACAGCATATTCGCTGATGCGACAGGTTTTGCCCCCATGCAGAGAACATCCCTCACTATGCCCCCAACCCCTGTTGCAGCCCCCCCATAGGGGTCCAGAGCACTGGGGTGGTTGTGCGACTCCAGAGCAGCAGCATAGTAATGATCCTCATCAAACTCAACAACGCCAGCATCATCACTTATCATGCCCTCTTTTGTGCATTTGAATATTGTTCTTCTCATCACAGGTTTGCTACTCTTATATGAGCAGTGCTCGCTCCATGCCTGCGCTATCGCTTCGAGCTCCACCTCCGTGGGCTCTCTGCCCTGCTCCAGAAAAAATTTCTGCGCTCGCCTCATCTCTTCAAAACTGAGGTTTAGCTGTCTCCCTCTGCTGAGGTCCATAAGCTCATCATCGCTCAAGCCTCTAAGCCTGATCATGCTTTACCTCTATCTCAAAATCGTTTATAACAGGGTTTGCGAGAAGCTTTTCGCACGCTTCATTCGCAACCTTCATAGCATCCTCATCATTTCCAGCATCTACAAAGAGAGAATAGACCTTTGATACCCTCACTTCCTTAACATCAACACCGAGCATATTTAGAGATCTCTCAACGGTCTCAGCCTCAGCATCAGCTATTCCGCTCTTCAAAAAGACCCTGACATCGACCTGCATGAGATAAAGCTTATTACGCACTGATATTTCTTTCTATAGGGCGTTCTGCGGGCACTATCGATTTTTCCAGTGATTTTCAACTTTTTCACATCTTTCAATAGCCATTTTTTGCATGTCAGAAGATTTAAAAAGGGAATGAGCTTCAAGAATACTTCGAGCAGGTTTTTTGAGCATTTTAGCTCTATATTTCATCCCCTTTTAGAGCATTGTCACCAGAAGATTAAATACGTACCCAACCACAACCGCGATGCCAAAAATCGTGATGATATACACAGCCAGCAACTTCTTTTTAAACATCGCGGAAAGGAGCGCTACC
>JAXHST010000070.1:0-34437 GCA_034190325.1 Thermoplasmatota archaeon | reverse complement strand
AGGACATCACTGGGATGCTGGGGGACGTAATAGCGGAGATCCCTGAGATCATCGCTTACATACAGCCGATAATAGAGGCGATAATGAAGCTCATGGGGACAGGCAGTGATGTCGCTAGCACTACAGTCGGTGATAGCAGCTCGGGTCTGTTGAGCCTGCTCGGGAGCCTCGGCTCCTTTGGAGCTGGAATGGCAGCGGGCGGGACTGTAGGCGCAGCAGGTGGAGCGGCAGCAACAGGCGCAGCAGCAGCCGTGACCCCTCTCTAACCTCTTTTCTTTTTCCTTTTTTTTAATTTTTTAGGTTTTTTGTCTGGTTTTTGATTTCTTGTTTGATTTTATACGCAGATCTCTAAGATGATCTCTATTGTTAGATACCGGAATAAAATAGTGGTCAGAGCTTCTGGCTAAAAGCTACTTCTTCATCAATGCGCTCTTCAGAATCCATTTGTAAGCTCCATCTGGATGCATGAATGCCTCAACAGGAGGAACATAGATCTCATACCCCAGGCAAAAAATCTTTTTCTTGAATTCACCCAGAATTTTTTGTAATTTTATTTTATCTTATCAGGTCCGCCAGGATAAAAACTCCCCCGGGTTCCTGAACATATAAGGAACAACTATTATCCTCTTTGATCCTGAGATCCCACCGAAGCCCTCCTCTGGTTGAGCAACAGCATCTATCCGTACTTCTACAGGCTTGCGCTCAACAGAAGGCAGTGTTATCTCAACCTCACCCCAGACATCTGTTTTAAAATACTCTTCTTTTTTACCATCGAGCTCATAAGTTATTCTAACATCAGCATCTGGTATTGGCGCTCCTGCTGTTACCCTTATCTTTATTATTGTCCCTGTGAGGTACATTTCTATACCATTTTCTTCTCCTTTGTAGCAGTCCTCTTTATCCACGTATCTGCTGGAGTGTCTGTAGTCTACGATCTCTATGCTCAGGCCCTCTGCTATGACGCAGGGCACAAGCATGAACAGTAAAAGGATCGCTATTCTCTTCATAATACAAAGTATGCATATGAGAATATAAAACTTTATAAAAGATCTGCTTTGTTTTGTTCTCTTTATCAGAAACTCTTTTATCCGTATATTAGCCTATCTCTCTATGGATAGAGATAAGATAAAGAGCGCTGTTGAGCTCTTTATTGAAGGTATAGGAGAGGATAAGGATAGGGAAGGACTGAAAGACACACCCGAGCGAATAGCCAATATGTGTGAAGAGATCCTGTATGGCGCAGGAAAGGATCCAAAGCAGGAGCTGAGCGTTTATTTTAATGAGGATCATGAAGAGCTCGTTCTGGTGCGCAACATAAGCTTCTTCTCTATGTGCGAGCACCATATGCTTCCTTTCTTTGGAAAGGCAAATGTTGCTTACATCCCCAAGAAAGGGAAGCTAACAGGCATAAGCAAGATAGCAAGGGTAGTTGATATCTCTTCAAGAAAGCTTCAGCTTCAGGAGCGAATGACCTCTGAGGTAGCCGATTCTATATATGAAGTCCTAGAGCCCCATGGCGTTGCTGTTGTCATAAAGGCACAGCATCTATGCATGATGATGAGAGGTATAAAGAAGGAAGACAGTTTCGTCATAACGAGCGCTATAAGGGGCCTATTCCACAAGAGCGCTTCTTCAAGGAATGAGATCCTTTCATTGCTGAGGGATTAGATGGCTCTTCGTGTTCTCAGACCACAGAGCAGAGAAGAAGCTTTAGAGTATATAAAGGACACAGAAGCTGATGAGCGCAGTTATCCTTACCTTGTTCCCAAGACAATGGGCCTTTGCGTAGAGATCAAAGATTTGAGCGCCAGAGATGCAAACATAATAAAGCAGGAAGCCCTATCAAAGGGGGGTGATGCCAGCATTTCGATATCTGCTTATTCTTTGAAAGGCACATCCAGAGTCCTGCTAATTGGCTCTCTTAAAACGCTGGAAGAGGTCGCTGAAAAGCTTTATGTTCAGCCAATAAAAAACCTGAAATCTCTATCCGGGGAGATAAAGAGATCCGTGGAGAACTACCTGAGCGCACCTACTTTTAAGGTTGGGGACAGCTGTTTTGAGCAAACCGCCGTTATGGGTATACTCAACGTAACCCCGGACTCCTTTTATGATGGTGGAAAATATAACACATTGGAGCTGGTAGCCGAGAGGGCTGAGCAGATAGAGAGAGAGGGAGGGGATATGATAGATCTTGGAGGGCAGTCCACCAGGCCAGGATATGTGCCTGTGAGCCTGGAGGAGGAAAAGCGCAGGGTTATACCGGCTCTGAGGGCTATCATGGAAAGCACAGAGGTTAGGCTACCAATCTCGATAGACACCTCAAAGCCAGAGGTGGCAGAAGAGGCCCTTAAGATCGGAGCGGGCATAATAAATGATCAGGAAGGTGGAGGTGAAAAAATAGCGCAGCTTGCTGCGGATTACAACGCTTCTCTTATCCTTATGCACAACAGGAAGGTAGATAGCAGGGAAATGATGTTTGATATAATCGAATACTTGGAGGAAAGCATCAATCTGGCTGAGAAAAAAGGGGTTGAGGCGGAAAGGATATCGATAGATCCAGGCATCGGTTTCGGCAAGAATGCTGAGGAGAATCTTTTTCTCTTAAAAAACCTCTCAGAGCTAAGATCTCTGGGTAGAGCTATAACTATAGGTGCCTCGAGGAAGTCATTCATAGGGAAGGTTTTGGGTGGTGAAAAAGAAGAAAGGCTCGAAGGCTCAATAGCGGTGCTGGTCTCTTCGGTTATGAGCGGCGCAAAAATAGTGAGGGTTCACGACGTTAAGGAGAGCGTTCTTGCTGCAAAGATGATAGATGCCATAAAGCAAAGTTATAAATAGCGTATTGCTCTTTTCAGATTGTGGAGGGTATAGAAAGGAATCTTTTGGCAATTCTTTCTAATTTTCGTAAGAGCAACCCTGGCGTTTCTGGTATAGTAATATCTACCTATGACGGTCTTCCCATTGTTTGTGATCCAAGAGAGAAAGGAGAGTCTTTGTGCGCTATGGCTGCTGCAGTGTGCAATGCTGGCGTGAACCTTGGTGCCCACATGGGAATGAAGAGCTTTAGATCCGCAATCATTGAGACAGACATGGGCACGTTTCTGATTTCTGGTTTTGATGGTGTTGTTATTCTTGTCTCTCTCAGGAATAAAGAGGTTGCAGTGAAGAAAAAATTACCCTCCCTTCTGCTCGAGATCAAAGCAGCCCTTGGAGCGGAATAGTTCAAAAGTTTTATATAAAAATATGTACCTTTTCCTACGATGATGCAATTTCCTACTGTTATAGAATATTTACCGCAGGTGATTGAAGTAATATTGGTGCTGATAGTTGGATATATCGTTGCCTATCTTGTGAAGAGGGGGATAAATAGAGCTTTGAACAGAATTGGCTTTGATGATCTTTGCTCCAGGGCAAATATAACGCAAGCATTTAACAGGATGGGGCTGAAGAGTGTTTCCTCCCTTATTGCTGACTACCTTTTCTGGCTGATCTTTATCCTTTCTGTTTACCTATCTTTTGGGTTCGTAACTGTCCCAGAGGCTTCTCTGATCCTTAACAGGATCTCTATAATCCTGCTGGATGTTGTTGCGGCGGTTGGAATAATCTTTGCGGGCATAGCGATTATGGAGATATTTGTCACCGTGCTGAAGAGGCTCTTCTCCTTCTGGAACCTTGAACAGGTTTTCGCTCCTGTTGATAGAGCAATAGAACGTACGGGCTTAAAGACGTTTGATGTGCTATATATAACTGTAAGGATCTTTGTTATGCTTTTGTTCATTGAGCTTGCCCTTCTCGTTTTCAGGGCGAGCTTCCTCCTTCCGTATGTAACGCCTGCTCTTGTTTTTGTGCAGAGATTGATAGTAGCGATATTTGTGATAATCATTGGCGTTGCAATAACAGAATCTCTAATACGCGTGATCTTCGGTATTCTCAGCGCTGTTGGTGTCATGGATGTGATCGAGCCCTTAGAGAGAACAATGAAGATGAAAGGGATAATAACAATAATCATAAAGTGGATATTGCGCATCTCATTTTTCTTAGTATTCCTGCAAATAGCTTTTGCAGTTGTTAACCTGCCAACAGAACCTATTGTCTCCATCCTCTCTTATTTTCCAAAGGCATTGCTAGCTATAGTCATACTGATAGTTGCATGGTGGCTTTCCTCACGTCTCGGGATAGCATTTGAAAAGTTTGCCTCTGATAGAGATCTGCCTTTTATAGATCTGTTCTCTATGAGCATAAAATTCACAGTTATCTACGTTGGTGTGATAATAGCGCTTGATGAACTCGGGCTTGCTATAGAAGCGCTCTATATACTCCTGGCATTCATAGTTGGCGGTTTCTCCGTAGCCCTTGCGGGTGTTTTCATATTGGGCTTTAAAGATGTTGGAGCGGACTTAGCCTCAAGTATGCAGCTCAAGAGAAACGGGGAGACTGGGGACACAATACTCTTTGAGAATCACATGGGCAGGATAGTTGAGATAACAAATCTCTCGACAACAATAGAGACAGATGAGGGCAATATGATAGTTCCCAACACCAGGCTAAAGGACGCTATTATAATAAAGAATAAACCATAAGAAGTCAAACCAGCAGAGGATAGAGAAGATAGATTATAAAGATAGCTGAGAGGATGATCATGGTTATGCTTATATCCTTCCACCTCTTAGTCAGCACCTTCAGCACAGTGTAGGATATTATTCCCAGCATGAGTCCGTTGGATATGCTGTAGGTTAGAGGCATTGTTATCATTGTTAAGAATGCGGGCAGAGCATTTGTTACGTCTTTGAGATCTATCTTCAGCACAGGCTCCATCATGAAGAGACCCACCATGATGAGCGCAGGAGCTGTGGCTGCATTGGGCACCAGCTTTGCGAAAGGTACAAGAAAGAGCGTAAGCAGAAAAGCAATGCCCGTCACTATAGCTGCCAGACCGGTTCTTCCTCCCTCAGCAACCCCGCTGGCAGATTCCACATATGTTGTAACAGTTGATGTTCCTAGCGCAGATCCAATTATTGTGCCGATAGCGTCTGTTATGAAAACTTCCTTTGCACCCCTGAAGCTGCCCCTTTCATCGATTATATCAAGTTTTGTTGCTAAACCCGTTACTGTGCCCAGGGTATCGAACATATCCACAAAAGTAAAGGTTATAACAACCCACACAAGCCCTAGCTCCAGGGCTCCTGCGAAATCCATTTTTATAAAGGTGCTCGATAGTGCTGAGAAGTCTGGTAGGGCTATGATGTCTCCTATGCTCTCTGGTCTGGCGGGTATGCCAAAGACCCAGCCCAGGAGTGTTGTTGCCAGTATGCCAAAGAGGAGAGCCCCCTTCACATTGAGCGCAGATAGCAGAGCCATTGTGCAGAGACCAAAGACAGCTAGCAGGGTTGATGGAGAAGCCATGTTGCCTAATGCCACCATTGTGCTCTCATTTGAAACAACTATGCCGGAGTTCACAAGCCCTATGAAAGCTATGAAGAGCCCTATACCAACACTCGTACCAAGCTTGAGGCTCAGTGGTATGGACTGCATTATCTTCTCTCTTACGGGCAGAACAGAGATTATCAGAAAGATCACACCATCTATAAAGACTGCCGCCAGCGCAATCTGCCAGCTCACACCCATACCTATACAAACACTGTATGTGAAGTAGGCATTCAAGCCCATTCCCGGAGCCATAGCGAAGGGCATATCTGCGTATAACCCGCAGATTATCGTGGTTATGCTCGCGGTAAGTATCGTTGCGAGCATAACAGCGTCAAAGTTCATACCCGTCTCGCTTAGAATGCTTGGGTTGACAAAAACAATATAGACCATGGTCATGAAGGTTGTCAGCCCTGCCAATATTTCATTGCGTACATCTATGCCCTTCCTTACCCCCTTGAACACATTGTTAATTTATATTTTTCTTATTTAACTTTTGCCCGGGTTGTCTGCTGTTTAGAAATACTTAAATAGAAGAAAAACTATACCACCATAGAGGTGAAAAAATGTTGAGTGGACAGCCAATAATAGTGCTGAAGGAAGGAACAAGAAGGGAAAGTGGCAGGGATGCGCAGACAAACAACATAAATGCTGCGATAGCGATAGGTAATGCGGTTAGGTCCACGCTCGGGCCAAAAGGGATGGACAAGATGCTTGTCGATTCCATGGGCGATGTGACCATAACGAATGATGGTGTGACCATACTGAAGAACCTTGATGTTGAGCATCCTGCCGCAAAGATGCTGGTAGAGGTAGCCAAGACCATGGATCAGCAGTGCGGGGATGGAACAACAACCTCAGTTGTTCTCGCAGGAGAGTTGTTGAAGCAAGCATTGGATCTCCTGGGGCAGAATATACATCCAACGGTCATAACGAGAGGTTATGCTCTGGCTTCACAGAAAGCTGTTGAGATCCTTGAGAAGAATGCAATGCCTATAACCGTGAATGATGAAGAGATGTTGAGAAAGGTGGCTGAGACAGCCCTTGCCAGCAAGAGTGCAAGTGCATACAAAGAAAAGCTGAGCGAGATCTCTGTCAAGGCTGTAAAGCTTATAACAGAAGAACTGCCCGATGGCAATAGGGTTGCGGATATAGACAACATACTCGTGGTTAAGAAGCAGGGAGGCGCGGTGGCTGATACCGCACTTATTGATGGTATAATTCTGGATAAAGAGAGGGTGCACGAAGGCATGCCAAGGGTTGTTGAGAACGCGAAGATAGCTCTGCTGGATGCGGCCCTCGAGGTGAAGAAGACAGAGGTTGATGCAAGGATAAGCATAACGAGCCCGGATCAGTTACAGGGATTCCTCCAGCAGGAAGAGAACATGCTCAGAGAGATGGTTGATAAGGTGAAGGCGAGTGGTGCAAACGTGCTCATATGTCAGAAAGGCATAGACGATGTTGCACAGCACTTCTTAGCCAAGGCTGGCATATACGCTGTCAGAAGAGCAAAGAAGAGCGATATGGAGAAGCTTGCTAAAGCATGTGGTGGAAGAATTGTGAGTGCTCTTGATGATCTAAGCGCAGAGGATCTTGGATCAGCAGGACACGTTGAGGAGCGCAAGATCGGAGAGGACAAGCTTACATTTGTGACTGGCTGCCCGAACGCAAAGGCTGTGAGCATTCTCATACGAGGAGGCACAGAGCATGTGGTTGACGAGATAGAGAGAGCAATGCGCGATGCACTGAGTGTGGTTGCGAGAGCTGTTGAGGATGGAAAGGTCAGCATCGGTGGAGGAGCAGCAGCCATGGAGATTGCCCTTGAGCTGAGAAGGTATGCTCCATCCGTTGGTGGCAGGGAGCAGCTAGCTATAGAATCTTTCGCAAGTGCGCTTGAGACCGTTCCAAAGACCCTTGCTGAGAACGCAGGTATGGACCAGATAGATGTGTTGCTCAGGCTGCGCAAGGCGCACAGCGAGGGTAAGAAGAACTATGGCGTTAATGTACTGGAGGGCGATGTTGCGGACCTCTTTGAAAAGAACGTCTTTGAGCCTCTCAAAGTGCCAAAGGAGACAATAAGGAGCTCAACCGAGGCTGCTGTGATGATACTCCGCATAGACGATGTTATTGCAGGCAAAGGGACAAGGGCTCCTGCAGGACCCCCGGGAGGGGGATACGGAGGCCCTGAGGCCGGAATGATGGAGTAATCCTCCTACTCCTCTACTTTTTTTAACTGTTTTTTATATAACCCTATAATCTCTTTTGTTGTTGTTGCTTCCTCTGCGCTTTTATCTTTTCTCCACCTTCCTGTGAACCTGGGAAATCTTATCGCCAGGCCCGAGCCTTTTCTTATGATATCTCTTGCGCATGTATGCACCGGGCTCAGAGTTATCTCTGCACCCAGGATTTCCATAGCAATTTTGGGATCAAACCAGTAGTCAGGCTCTATCTCGCTCTTTACTCTTGCTGGTTTTTTATTCTTATTGCTGTCTGTCTCTACTCTCTCAAACATCTCTGGCATTTTTGCAAGTGTTTCATCATCGAATCCTGTACCTACCTTACAAACAGTTTCAAAAGTATCCTCCTCATCATTATAGCATGCGAGAAGCAGCGCTCCATAGGTCCCTGCTCTCCTGCCTTGCCCGGCGAATCCACCCACAACTACCAGATCCGCGGTGTCTATCATTTCGCTCTTGTAATCCCTCTTATATTTTATCCAGCTCCACCCTCTCGCTCCAGCTTTATACTCACTCTCAGACGCTTTTGCGACTATGCCTTCGCATCCGTCCTCTATTGCTTTTAAAAAGAAGCTCTCTATCTCATCCTTATCTTTGCTCCTTATCATATGGCTTGCCCTTATCTCAGGGTTTGGTCTGAGGAGCTCTTCAAGCTTTTTCCTGCGCTCAGAGAGAGGTTTCTGTGTCATGTCTTTGCCCTCAGCGTAGAGGCAATCAAAGAGAAATAGGGCAACGGGAAATTCCTTAGCAGTTTCTTCTACTTCATATTTTCTTCCTCGTCTATGGCTTATGGCTTGAAATGGAAGCATTTCGCCAGTCTCACGGTTTAGAGCAACGCACTCTCCCTCAACTATAACCTCTTTGTCAAAACCTTTTTTGAGCGCCTTTATAACATCAGGAAACTGTTCAGTCAGGTTCTCAAGTCTTCTTGAGAACAGAGATATGTCCTTCCCTATATGCACCTGAAGTCTTATACCATCATATTTGTACTCCACGACAGGATCTCTTATGTGCTCCAGCACCTCCTCTATTGATTTTGCTCTCTCTGCTAGCATTGCCTTTATCGGTACGCCTATCTGCATCTTAATTTCTTTCAAGCCTTCTACAGATCTTTCACAGAGCTTTTTCGCTATGCCGCCGAGATCACTGTAGACGTTGTATGCTCTCTCTATTGCCGGTCTATCTTCTTTTGTGGCAAATGCGATGGCTAAGGCGTCAAGAATTGTCATATCAGCTATGCCAAGCCTTAATCTCCCCAGAAGGGTCCTGATTATGTACTTATCCTCATCCGGGTCTCCGTTCTGAAGCAGCTCGCATAAGATTTTTATTTTCACATCCTGGCTATCCTTACCCTGTGCTTTTGCTATCCTGACAAACCCATCATACACGCTCTTTACGGTGAGTTCCTCTCTGAAAAAGCTTCTCTGTTTCTTTTTTTTCATGAGTTTTTCGGTAGCTTCGCCTATGTCTCCCCTCTCTCTGATCTCTTTCTCTATCTCTTTTTCTGAAAAGCCTGAAGATATGGAGATAGCTTTTACAGCCAATTTCTCCGCTACCCCCAGCTCAATGTTGACAAAGTCGGGATATATCTTTCCCTGCAGGAGATAGACCACCTTATCTATGATCTCTGGCGGGGTTTTTTTGAGCAGCTCTACCAGATGCGCGGTCATCTCAAGCCTTTTTGTTGTGCTCTCTATCTTTTTGTAGGTTTCAACGAGATCCCTGAATTTCATAAATGCCTATGCGCTTGATTATTAATAATTTTACTTACTGGTTGATGTTTGGAGGATTTCTAGCTATTTACCGCTAACAATCATAAACAGAGATCTTATTTAAAACGGGCTAAAGAAAAATGAATATGTATAAAGTTGAAATTCCTGGCTTCCAGCACTTGAAAGATCTGTAAGCACAGCCTGATCGCCTATTGGAAGTTGGAACCCTTTGGATTCATGCCACAAAGCATCTATGCATCATTCGGTATAAAAATTAAAGATGGTTGTCTGCCTATAAGTTTCGCCAGGTCTAAGGATCGTTGAAGGAAACTCTGGATGGTTTGGTGAATCCGGATAGTGCTGGCATTCCAAGGCAACGCCGGAGTATTTTGTATATGCAACATCATCCTTTGCATCCTCAATATCAAGCCAATTTCCCGTGTATACCCGCAATCCCGGTTCTGTGGTGTAAAGGTAAAACCCCCTCCCGGAGGCAGGATCGAACAGCATAGCAGCAAATTTCAGCTCATTTCCACCGTTAATAACAAAGTTGTTATCATAGCCCCCATATGCAGGACGCTGAACTGCAGGGTCATCTCTATCCTCTCCTATCCTCTTTGGTTGTGTAAAATCAAATGGCATGTTTTTCACGCTATTTATCTCTCCTGTGGGTATCAGGGCATCATCTGCAGGGGTATAACTGCTAGCGTTTATCATAACATATGCTCTAATATCGTTCCATTCCTGTGACCATTGAGGTTCCGGTATGCATGGTTTGTGAGATTTATCACTGTGGTTTTGTCTGTTGTTGCTTCATAATCTATCCTTAAGCTGTCTTCTGTAAGTATGTATACACCTCTTACTGTTAGGTTTCCAGGAAAGCCTTCTTCGCCATCATGACTTTTGTATAACATCTCCACAGCAGGGCCTTCCTGCGTGTAATAATGGCGTCCACCTTCTGTTCTCCCTGATGAAGGTAATAAGCCAATATTATCATAATGCTGAACGGTACGAATCATCAGTCTGGTAGCAGAAGCGATTTCACCGCTTGTATACTTTTTATCGGACATTTTGTCACCTCCCCGCGAATCCTTTTCTATTGGTTATCCGCCCAAAACGCATTCAAATCAGTTGCCAGCTCGTCCACAACCTCCATAGGTAGAGAGTGGGTTGTATTTGTCCATACCCTGACCGTAGCGTTGGGAATTCTGTTTGCATTTTCAGCCGCCTTTTTTCCGGTTATCGGTGAGTGATCTGCTAATGCAACATAGACTGGCATATCCAGCTTTTCAAGTTCCGCTGT
Source organism: Thermoplasmatota archaeon (assembly GCA_034190325.1). GTDB lineage: Archaea > Thermoplasmatota > UBA186 > UBA287 > UBA287 > UBA287. The sequence continues at coordinate 23,764 of JAXHST010000070.1, read as the reverse complement.
TTTAAGGGTTTTTGGCGTTGGTAACGACGAAGAATAGTAGGTAGCAGCGGCCTTAACCATTCGCGCGATGGGGTCATCTGATGCTATATCGGAAGCATCTGCTCCTGATATTTTCGCCAGACCGTAATTGCGCCAAGCTTCGGGGAGAAAACCCATACTTGCTACTGATGCCCAGAATAGAGTGGAAAATGGAGGAATATTTAATGCAAATGCCGGTTCAAGTAACGTCAGCGTTTGAACTTGTCCCGGATGACGAAGCGCAAAATTCGCCGCATAACCTCCGCCAAATGAATGCCCGACAACATGAGCGCGTTTGATGCAAAGCCCATCCAGTGTTTCGCTAATCCAGTCGGCGACATCATCAGTGTTTTTCAAAGGTACGGACTGTGTGGATTTGCCTGCGTCGCCAAGTGCGTCAATGGCATAGACAACATGATTTTTTGAAAAGCCGGCCATATTTTTTTGCCACATCGGTGCTCCGGAACTATGCCCAGGTAGGAGCACCACAGGAGGCACGCTACTGTTTTCCCCATTTGACCATTCATAGGCTCTGACTGTTCCCCAAGAAGTATTGATATCACGTGTTGCAGTCGGAGAGGGCATTGCTCCCATGACCTCGTCATATGCCTTAAGATATTTTTCTTTCCCCGCCACGTCTGTAAAATAGCCGACGCCGCGACGCTTTGATTTTGTTTTTTCAGGTGTTGTATCTTTCCCCATGTGCGTTTTGCATGGTTTATATTTAATATATGCCTTTCTATAACATCAGACTGCACTAAAAGAATTGATAGCAAAATATATAAGAGCGAGTAAAAGCTATTCTTTTGAGAGGATGGGGATCAGAGAGAGATCCAAAAAAGGCAGATTTGCAAGATGGCTCAAAAAGGTATTTGGCAGAAACCACGCAAAGATAGGAATATATGGACCACCAAATTCTGGAAAGACCACTCTTGCGAACAATATTACAAATGATTGGATCTTGTTCCTCCAGCGCAATGCGCGGAGGATGTCCGGCGAGGAAGAGATCCCAGCTATTAAGAAGCCAGTCCATAGCTCTATGCGCTGCAAAGGGAGAGGAATACAAAGGAAAAAGGAAGAATGATAAATTCAGGAAGCTAAAAAGATGGAAGGCGCATTTGTATTCCTATCTGAATCTGTATGCTGTCTTCAGAGGAGTCAAAATATTTATCCTGAAAGAATGTTTCCCCTATGTGAAGAGATCCGACATTAGAATCTGCATCCTGCGTATAGAGGGGACAAACTGTGAGGATGAGACAAAGCGAGGTTTTGATAAACTTGGAGTAAAAGCTGAGATAAAGCACCTGAAGGAGCTGAAGGGGCTATTTGATTATCACATATTGATACTTCCAGGGGGCTTTTCAGCAGGCGACTATGTAGCGTCGGGTGCAATAATGGCAGCAAGAATACGAGCAAAGTTCTATGATTCCTTGAAGGATTTTATAAGAGAGGGCAGGATCATAGGCGGGATATGTAATGGCTTTCAGGTTCTGATGAATCTCAACCTGCTGGATGTTGAAGCAGCCCTGACAACAAACATGAGCGCTCGCTTTGAATGCATGCCTGTATTTGTGAGGAAAGAAAAAAACTGCGCGTTTACAGAAGAGGCCGACAGGCTTCTATGCCTTCCTGTTGCTCATGCAGAGGGGAGAGTGATAGGTAGAATAGATGAGGAGCAGATAGTTTTCAGATACGCTAAACCTGACGGCTCTTTAGCTGAAGGTGAGTATCCCTACAATCCAAATGGATCACGGGATGATATAGCTGCGATATGCAGCAGTGAGGGAAACGTATTCGGTATGATGCCTCATCCAGAGAGGGTGCTTGAGCATGTGAACCAGCACGACTGGACAAGAGAAGCTCCCGGGGTAGAGGGAGAGGGAATGCAGGTATTTCGCTCAGTTGTAGATTATGCTGAGAGGGAGCTCTGATGTGCGGTATAGTGGGCATAATAACCCGGAACGAAAACGTTTCATACAGCATATATAGAGCACTGGTGGCTCTCCAGCATAGAGGGCAGAGTGCCTCTGGCATAGCAACATTTGATGGCGAAGAGATCACCCTGAGAAAGGGCCCTGGTCTTGTGAACGAGGTTTTTGACAGGAGCGCTTTGGAGGATCTCTGGGGCAACGTGGGCATAGGACATGTTAGATATCCAACAGCAGGCACGGATGGGGTGAAGGATGCTCAGCCATTTATTACGAACATTCCACAAACATTTGCGCTTGTTGAGAACGGTAATCTAACAAACGATGCGCGCATAAGGGAGCTGTTAAGAGAGAGAGGGAGAATAGTGCGCTCAACAAGTGATGGCGAATCTGTCTTAAAGCTATTCGCAAGTAGCTACAGGAGCGACCCCTTCGAGGCTTTAGAGGGCGTTATGAGCGTTGCTGAAGGTAGCTATTCTGTTATTGTTTTGACAACAGAAGGGCTCATTGCTTTCAGAGATCCTTATGCTATAAGGCCTCTGGCGCTCGGGTACAGGGAAGGAAGCTACATGTTTGCATCTGAAACTGCAGCTTTAGATGTGCTTGGCTACAAAAAGATCAGAGATCTTGATGCAGGGGAGGCTGTTTTTGTGGATAGAGAGCTCAACATAGACTCAAGGGTATTGAATAAAAAAGGGATAAACCACTGCATGTTCGAATGGGTCTATTTTGGAAGGGCTGATTCCGTTATAGATGGCATCTCTGTCTATGAAGCTAGACTCAACCTGGGTAGAGAGCTTGCAGAGCTTTTTGATAAAAATGTTGATATTGTGATGCCGGTGCCGGACACATCAATACCGGCAGCAATATCCTTCTCTGAGGAGAAGGGGCTCAGATATAGAGAAGGGGTCATGAAGAACAGATACATAGGAAGAACTTTTATAATGGAATCCCAGAGCAAGCGTGAGAATGCTGTCAGGGACAAGCTCAACCCAATGCGCTCCGAGGTTAATGGCAGAAGAGTTGCTATGATAGATGACAGCATCGTTAGAGGCACTACCTCCAGAGAGATAGTGGAGATGCTGAAAAAAGAGGGCGCTAAAGAGGTGCATCTTCTCTCAACATGTCCCCCTATCAAGTATCCCTGCGTTTATGGTATAGACTTTTCAACGAGAGGTGAGCTGATAGCAGGAGAGAAAGGCGTTGAAGAGATAAGAAGAGAGATAGGATGTGACAGTCTCACATATCAAAGCCTGGAGGGACTTAGCAGAGCGATCGGTTCAAAACAGCTATGCACTGCATGTCTTAGCGGGGAGTATCCAACAGGGATAACGCATGAAGAGATAAGAATGTTAGGAGCAAAGAGAGCTCATCTGGCGTAATTCAAAACCGCTCTGAATATTGCTTCTGCACATGCATCTCTTGCGCCCGGATTTGAAAGCATATCGCACTCATCTGGATTTGATATGAACGCGAGCTCTGCTAATGCTGCAGGCATAGCGGTGTTCTTTATAACATAGAAGCCTGACTGTTTTACTCCTCTATCTCTCAGACCTAGAGCGCTAACAAGACTGTACTGGATCTCATATGCAAGTCTTTCAGAATTACTGCTACCATAGGTGTACCAGTATGTCTCTATCCCATTTGCGTCTGGTGAAGAGTAGGAGTTGCAGTGGATGCTTATAAATATGTCGGCACCGGCATTGTTTGCTATAGCGCATCTCTCCTCAAGGGATACATAGTAATCCCCACCTCTTGTCATCACTACGCGTGCGCCACTACTCTCAAGCTTGTCCTTCAGCCTCATTGCAACATCCAGGTTCACATCCTTTTCCAACAGACCACAAGCACCAACAGCACCAGAATCGCTACCACCATGCCCCGCATCAATACAGACAATCATTCCACTTATGCCCGCTGTAGCATTGCCAAGGAATGAGATCGCTATAAAGAGCGCTAAAATCGCTGATATCTTTTTCACATCTCTTATTTTTGTCCTTTTTTCTATTTATAACTTTTCTTTTATTTTTTTAATCAGTGCTTTCAAATTCAAATCAGAATTTATCTATTGGGGCGTTCTTAATCTTTGATCTTGAAACTTTTTTTGCTGAACCCAGTAAAAAGCTTAGCTCTTCATCGTTTAACTCAAAGGTTTCAGCTATGCTTGCGGCAAGCATCTCATCCTTCTTCATCATGTACGTTAAGTACGGCAGGATCTCTGTTTTCACCTTCCTGCTAGATGCGTGCAGTGAAAGCTTTTTTATTATCCCCTCTCTCAGCGCTCTTCTGCCCTTATACCTTGACATCTCTCTCAACCAGTTTGGAAATGAGTACCTGGCTCCATGGCCTGGAAGATGGCCAAAAAACATGAGTGCTGTGGCATATCTCCACAGGGTATAGTTCTGTTTTCTCAGAGATCGCCCCAGGTAAATATCTATTCTTGATATCTGGTTATAGGCATTTGCGAGAGCTTCTGTTTCGAATATTGTAGGAGCATTTTCATCAATCCATAACAGTATATCCCTGGGTTCCATATCTAGAGACATGAGCTCTCTTCTAACAATCTTTATGTCTGTTGCTCTGAAGACCTTCGGAAGCACATCAAATATGCTTCTCCCCCTATCCCTGTAGCTGGGACCACCGCCTTCCAGGTCCCTTATCGCGCTCCTTATATCCCCGTTGCATATCTCAGCTATTTCTATAAGCATTTCATCATCGACATCGATGCTTTCTTCAGCAGATATCCTCTTGAGCAACCTGAATATCTCATCTTTTCTAGTTCTGTTGAATCTTATTACTATACAATGCTTGCTGAAGCTCTGCGATCTTGAGGTTAGAGCGTAGAGATCGTTTGCTATTAGAATTATCGGTTGTTTTGTTACCTCTAAGGTTTCTGCTATGGCTTTTATGCCCCCTCTGTCTTCCACACCGGAAAGGTTATCAGCTTCATCCAGTATTATCAGCTTTTTCTTGCTTTCTCCAAAAAGGGAGTTGTTTACAGCTCCGCGCATTGCAATTTTTCTAACGCTCTCATAGTTTCTTATGTCGGAGGCATTCATCTCAATAACATCATAACCGAATTCATTCGCCAGTGCTAAAGCAGCGCTGGTCTTTCCTAGACCGGGTGGCCCATATATTATAGCCCCTTTCTTTTCATTCTTAGCACTCCAGTTCTTTAGCCAATCTGTGAGATCTTCAATCGCTCTTTTATTTCCCACTATATCTCTGAGCCTCTTCGGTCTGTATTTCTCCGCTATATCCATTCAAAGATCAATAGATGCAGGGAATAAATCTTTTTTGTTTTTTTGTTTGTTTTTATATTTGCAAATGTTGCTGAAAACTTCGGTTCTGGCATGCACTTTTTACGCCCTCTGTCCTTTTGCTTACCGCCGGAATAGATCCTGAGTGGTTATGCATCGTATCTGATATCAGAGAGCCTTAGCTGGCATCATTCATGAATAGTTATAGAGCCCGTTGAATAGAAGCATGAAACTCCCATCAACGCTGGCTCTGTACTGAGGGAGGAATGAATACCCTATGACCTCGCCATTACCGACCGTGGCCCTGACCATACAGCTCTGTCCTTCAAGGGACCCCTCTGCATAGCCCGCAGATAAAGAGTCAACTGTAGCAATGCTTTTCCCACCTTCAAATGTGAGGTTACCCCAGAAAAATGCTGGTTGCTCTTCTATTATGCCATAAGTTAGAGGATCGCTCTCAAAAGAGCACAAGAAAAATGATCCCGGGACTGTTGCCTCATTCTCAACAACCGTTATGGGCGCAAAGCGCTCTAGAATAGCTGAGCTCCTCCCCCAGGTGATTAGCCTGCCCCCGCTCTCGACAAAGTTATTTATGCTCTCTATGCCCTCTTTGTCCAATCCATTCTTCAGCGGATAAGTTTTGTTTCCATCTATTAAAAGCTCTATTGAGCTCTCCTCCGGTATTATAAGAACATCATAATCAAGGGAACTCACATCCGTTATAACATCATAGTCAAAGCCAAATTCGTCTAAAACCATCCTACTCCACCCCTCGTCCATCGCCCCCCTCCCGGGGCGGTTCGTAGCGTATATCGCTATCCTCTGCCCCTCTACCATAGAGGGCTCTGAAATATTGGCGCCAAAGAACTCTATGTTGTATCCATCAACAGGCGATTTAACAGCAAATGTGCCTGCGTCAAATGTTACATTCTTTATGGTAATCGGTTCCTCCAGGGTAAAGACCTCTCCGTTATTGCTCAAGAGATCATTGACAGCTCTTATCGCCGAGAGTGTTCTATTGAAGAGGTAATAGTTTCCAGAGCCAGAGATCTTTGAGATGTTTACATCTGCACATTCAACCTCTCTTGTTTCAGGCATGTGATCTATCTCATAGATATCCAATCCCTTAGCAAGGCCGTAGTTCCATGCTGTCACATCATAGAAATAAGGTTCTTCAAGGCTCTGTATGCCAAGCAGTGCTCTCGCCATAGGTCTTGTTTTTGGCACGATGAAGGCGCTTTCATTAGATCTCACCTCAACCCCCTGCCCGATTAGCTTGTTTACTGCCTTGTTGAGAGCATAGACATCCCTCTGCTCAAGTGGAATGACATATGCTCCTTCTCTACCAGTTTCTTTTCTGTTAATCACATGGTAGTTGTAAAGGATCTCCTCCCCCATCTTCGCTGTGATGTTAACTAAAGCTCTCCAGCCAACGAGCCTGTAGCGCATCTGCTCCTCAAAGCTCCATGTACCCCCTTCCCATGGGGTTGGCTGGTGCTCGCTCCTGCGCTTTGCTCCTTCGGCAAGCTCCTCGTATCCTATTTCCATGCTCTCCGGTCCTTTACCCTCAGCGATCTCCCATGTGCAGCCTATGGAATTGTGCAGAGAAGGCCAGGAGTCACCATAACCGGGGAAAAAAAGATCGAATTCTTCCTCAAAGACTACCCCGGGACAACCATTTCGTTCAAACTCACTCATTATATGCCCGGCAAGCATGTACTTCTCTTCCTGCACTATAGGGTTTATCTCCGGGTTTATTGGATCGCACTCCGGCGCTATGTACATCCTGTACCCATAGCTCCCCATCATGTGGTTGTCTATGAATATCTGAGGGGCGTACTTCAAAAAAGCCTTCCAGATATTCCTTATCTCCTCTGTGTTACCTTCATGCCAGTCCCTGTTGAGATCATGGCCCACATAAGCATGGTAATTCGGAGGCGAGGTTCCTGCGTATTGTGTTCCCTTATACTTAGAGTACCACTCTCTATATATGTCATGCCCATCCGGGTTTATCGAAGGGTTTATCACAACCATGACCTCTTTTAATAGTTCCTTGTATGTGGTCAGAAGCTCGTAGGTAAACTGCATTATGCTTTCGCTATCCTCATATTCGCTGGAATGGATATCGCAGTTCAGAAAGATTATAGGTTTTGCGCTTCCAGCTATTTTTCTGGCTTCTTCTTCCTCACACATAGACAATTTTTTGATCTGTTCTACATTCTTCTGCGCATCCCCATCAAACAGTACCGCCAGTATCATCGTTTTTCCAAGAGTGGATTCACCGAAGGCCTCTATGCTTATTATATCGCTCTCATTCTCAAGCAGATAGAGGTAATCCATCTCTTTCTGCCATGGGGTAAGTGCTTTTCCTATCTCATAACCGAGAAACTGAGAGGGCTCCGTGATCCCTGGCTCGGTGATGCAGAGCGCAAAGAGCTCAAAAAAGAGCAGAGCCGTAACTACTATAACTTTATTCACTATAATCAAAGTATAATCATTTTTCATATAAATAATTGATGTTTTAATAAGATCTCATGCAATAGACATTTTGCTTAATTACAAAAGACCCATACTTATGACTGATCCGAACCCTTTTTTCGCTCAGGCTGTGAATTTATCTGGATCGAATCCCGAAGATATCATCACCCGCTCATCTTTCCGATAGCGTATTCTACGACCACTCTCATTTTATTAAGCCTCTTGTTGTATGTTCCATCCTTCTTCTCAAGAGTCAGATCCTTTAAGGTTGAAAGTGGCAAGCGATCTCTTTTTTCTTATGAATCACAGGCCATTCAACACAGGTTTGAAGAGGGGTGCCTCTCCAATCCAAACCTCAGGAGAATATGGATAATCTTTGCTGAAGATTTTTGACCAATGACTCTCCGAGAGGTTCAATAGCATGAGTTATCGAAATAACCTGTAGTTTTCGAAGCGCTCGGAAAAGATTAATCTGTCTTTTAACATTTATTACTTTTTTCTGTGTTTATGTAGAGATCTTTTTCTAAGAGCAATGATCATAGCTATATAAAAAGCCATATAGCCTTAGTCTCCTCTTCAATGCTTACGCCTCCAACAGCACATCCTGCAAACAAAGTATTTCCTACAGGTGGGTACACAGGCCTATAGATAGATTCAGCAGAAGCACTATGCCAAAGTGAACGGGGCTCATGCCAAGCTGGGTTACTATTGGTAAGAAAATTGGTGTGGTTATTATTATCAGAGGCGCCACATCCATAAAGATACCGAAAAGAAGAAGAATCAGATTTATGATAAGAAGCAAAACAAATGGGTTTTCAGTTATTCCTATGCAGGTGGGGCATTAAAGAGATCCCTCCTTATGACCGATAGAATATCAGGCAGGTTAGAAGCCCAAGCGAAACTATAACAAAGATGCTGAATGCCCTATAGATCAGGGAGCAGGATCTGTGGAATATACCCCGTAACTACTTTTCGCTTCGTAGACCCTAGGCACCTTATGAAAACATCTTTTTTGGTGTTTCATAGTCCCTCACTCTTATGATTTCAACAGCTTCATCTACTGTCAGCCTCTTTCCCCTAACGAGATCCGCAAAAACATTGCTCTCAACCCTGCGATAGAAATCGAACTTTGCCCATATGAGCTCCATCGTGTATGCATCGCTATAATACCCGATATGCTTTTTATATGGGCTCACCTCAAGCCTCTTTTTTAAAGAGCCCTCTATAGCGCTCTCTGTGTTTGTGAACCACCAGTGGCCACTTGCGTAGACGTTAGCAAACACCCTTGCAAACTCCGCGAGCTCCTGGTCGTTTGTGAAGCTAACAATAGACAAAGGAAAGATTACCTCTGGATTATCGTTGAATATATCTGCTATATTAAGAAGGCTTGTGTTCGCCCGGCTGAAATCACCTCCCTCTGGAACGCATCTTCTGTAGATATCCCTCACAGAACCGAACATTATTTCGAATGGTAATTTTTTCTCTCTACAGAGCGCAGCAAGGATTGATAGAAGGGAAGATCTCACTTCATTCTTTTCCTTTGCGCTCGCACTCAAGGCTGCGTCCTTCAGAGCGCTGTTGTTCCTGCTCGCTGAAGATGTATAGACAAAATCATCCGGAGGCGAGATAGCTACAGCCTTGCATCCATAACCGGTAAAGTGGTTTATTCTCTCCTCTAAAAAGCTCTCGGTCTCTTCAAATGTGTCCTTTACAACTCTGTTGTCGAATTTGAGCAATGGATCCGCTCTGAATGTAGGGAAAAATAGCTCTTTATCAATACCTTCAAAAGATTCCCATGGGTTATTTGTCAGAGCTATCCTCTCTATATGTGAGGTTTCTATAACTTTTTTCATCCAGTCGCTAGAGCTCACATTTTGCTCAACCCTCTCGTAGAACTCCCTCCAGTCTCTTATGCCACAATCGAACAATTTTTTAGCCATCTGCTCCAACCAGAAATAGGGCGCTGTTGTTCGCATGGCAGGGAGATACTCAAACATCTTTTTCACTCCCTCCTCACTATCTTTCACCCCATCCAGCGAAAAATCCATAGAGTGGGCTATCTCTGTGAAATAGTGATAGCTCAGCAGATCCCAGGCATTGCTCATGCATGGCTTTTTGTAGCGCAAATGGGTATGCACATCAAATATTGGCAGCTCCTTTATCTGCTCATAGATCTCCAGAGCTTCCTCGCTTCTCAAAATTTTCTCATTCATTTTCTCTCAGAAACCAGTTTCTCCACCGCCCTGAGATTGTCTGGGTGTTTTTCAAAATATTCTCTACAGGGTTTCAAGATATCACCAAGATATTTTGCGGTGGCATTCTTCAGATCGAGCGGATGTATCTGCCTGGCAGCAAAAAGGCTCTCAAGCTCATCATAGCTCTTAACCTCAATGTCTCCGCCATACCTCTGCTCCCTCTCTATCACCATACTATTAAAATTCCAGAAGATTATCGTTTTGCATATTGTGAGCACAGGGTTCTCTTCCGAAATACCAATAGGGCAATAAGCCCTCTTCATCTTTTCTTTTATGCTCTCTTCGTTGTCATGTATAAATATGGCGCTCTGAGGTTTGCTCTTGGACATTTTTATGCCCTCCATTCGCCCTGAGCCTTCAAGACTGGGTATCAATGGAAGGTGCATTGCCACAGGCTTTTTGAGCCCCAGGGATGGAGCTACTTCTCTTGCCAGCATGTGAGCCCTGCGCTGATCCATTCCTGCCAGAGCCACATCAACACCGAGCATAAATATGTCTGTAACCTGCATCATGGGATATATCGTTTTGGAATAATCTATGTTCGCTTCATTTGCTTCCCTACCCATTATCGTCAGGGCTCTCTTTATTCTGGCCAGTGTTGTGTGCTTTGCTCCTTTTATAAGCGTGGCCCAGTATTCCTTATCATCAACAAGATCATTTGCATAAACAAAATCTGGATGAGCATCCATGGAATAAAAGACATCCTTGAGATATTCCCCACATATCCTTATCTTCTCTATGTCACCACCAAACTTATCATTTATCTGCGCATGCCAGTCTGCCAGCAAAACAGTAACCTCGAAATCAGAGGTGATAAGATCCTTGACCTTTTTTGCGGTGAGGAAAAAGCCCAGGTGTGCTAAACCGGAGGGCTCATAGCCTATGTATGCTCTTCTCTCTCTTCTCTTTAAAAGCTCTTTGAGTTCTTTTTTTGTCACTACCTCTGCGCAGCCTTTGGTCAGAGTCTCAAGCTCATTCATATACATGATATATCTCGAGATATTAAAGATTTATATTCTACTACTAAAGAACTCATCATACAATTCACAATTTATAAATATGAACAAATCCCTTCTTTTTGTGGCTGTGGAAGCTCTCAGTGAAGTGAGGAGAAAAGAGGAGGAGGCTGAAAACTTAATAAACAAGGCCCTGGAGAATAGAGGGAAAATAATAGGAGATGCCCGCAAAAAAGTTAATGAGATCAGAGATAAAGCCTCCGAAGAGATGAAAAAGATCAGAGAGAACGCTGAGAAGGAGAAAAAGAGGGAGATTGAGGAAGAGAGGAAGAGGATAGCAAAAGAGGCGGAAGCGGAGATCTCCGAGCTCAAAGTTAAGGCAGAGAAAAAAGAGGAGAAAGCGGTAGAAAAGGTACTTAGTTTTCTTCTGGAGAGGACCAAAGGATGGCCATAGCTAAAATAAAGAGAGTTGAGATAATAACTTTAAAAGAAGAGAGGGGTGCGCTTATAGAAAAGCTTCAAAGGCTCGGAGTCGTACATATAGAAGAAGAGACGGATAAAAGCATCCCTTCACACGCAGAGCTTGAGAGAAAACTCTCAGATATGCTATTCGCCATAAATTTTTTAAACAGGTTCTCTGAGGAAAAAGATAACTTCATCCAATCCTTCTTTGACTCCAGAGATATCATAGATGAGGAACAACTGTTCAATGCAGAAAGTGATGAAGAGCTGCTGAAAAAGATATTTGAGCTGAGTGATAGAGAGAGGAAGACTGCTGAGGAGAGAAAAAGGGCAATGGATCTCATAGATGCTCTTACACCATACTCCGCGCTTGACGTTCCTTTAGAGCTCCTGGGGCAGGGTAAGGAATTCTCTTCACACATAGGGTATATGGAAGCCACAGCCTATGAGAGATCAGAGATTCCTCCGAATGTTTATATTGAAGAGTTGGGCAAAAAAGGGAATTACGTTTATCTGTTCCTTGTAAAGCCCACCTCCCTGGATATGCCTGGTTTTGTTGAGGCCAGATTTGATGTGAATGGCAAACCAAAGGAGATAATTGAGAGATTTTCTTCTTTTAAAGGGGCAGACATAGAGGAGGAAGCGAAAGAGCTGCTACCAAGGCTAAACGACCTCAAACTTGCATATGATAGTCTTCTTCTTCACAGAGAGAGGCTCGAAAAAGCGGAAACTTCGCTTGACACAAAAAGCACCGCGATTGTTTCTGGCTACATCAAGAAAAAGGATCTGCCCAAAGTAAAAGCCTTAGAGGGAAAGGAGATAGCAGTTATAGAGCACGATGTCAGCCCTGAAGAGGCGCCTGTTGATCTTGAGGAAAAGCCATTCTTCAGCCCTTTCAGTCTTCTAATGAAGATATATGGTTTGCCAAAATATGGCTCAATAGATCCCGTGCCCATAATGGCCCTACCTTTTGCCTTCTTCTTTGGCTATTGCCTTGGAGATGCAGGGTATGGCGTTGTTCTGATGATCCTTTCATATATCCTGCCAAAGAGAGTGAAGATGGGAAAAGATGGAAAAGCTCTCTTTTATATTCTCTTCTGGGGTGGTTTATTTTCGATAATTGTGGGCATACCCTCAGGTTCGATATTTGGGGACCTCACAGGCTTCAGAGGTTTGGTATCTCCTCTTGAAAATCCTGCAGATCTGATGACCCTTATGCTAATCTCTATATCCATAGGCCTAGTTTACACAGGTTTTGGGTATTTGCTAGGGCTCTATACAAAAGTTAAAAATGGAAACCTCCTTGACGGAGTCTTTGATTCTCTCCCCTGGGTTCTGATAAGTTTTTCTGCTTTCTATATTGTACTCCAGGCGCTTCTTGGTTTATCCTTAGATTTACAGAGTCCAGCCATATACATAATTGTTTTTTCCGCCCTCATTGTGCTCTTCACCCATGGGCGCAGCCACAAAGGCCTCGGAAAGGTGATATATGGTATAGCAGGCGTTTATGGCGTGGTGAACATTCTAAGCGATGCTCTCTCATTCATAAGGCTTTTTGCCCTTGGCCTCAGCACATACGTTCTTGCCTATGTATTCAATCTCCTGGCAAACCTCGCTCTGGGCATACCATATATTGGCATAGTTCTCCTTGCGATAGTCTTATTAATTGGGCACGCATTTACATTTATAATGAGTGGCATAGGATCCTTTGTTCATTCCTTGAGGCTCCAGTACGTTGAATTTTTCGGGAAGTTTTTTGAGGGAGGAGAAAAGGTCTTCAAACCATTTGAGTGTGAAACGAGATTCTTCAAAAGAGGAGGTGAATAGAGATGATAGACGTAGGTACATCACTGGCTATATGCGGTGGAGCAGTTGTTTCATCGCTTGCGGGAATAGGGTCTGCGATAGGGATATGGAGCACAGCTAGAGTGGCTGCAGGCGTGCTTTCTGAAGCACCCGAGAAGTTCGGTAGTCTGCTAACCCTCTCCATACTTCCGGGGACACAGGGAATTTATGGGCTGGTTCTAGCTTTTATGGTTCTCATAAAACTGGACATGCTCGGTGGAGCGCCAATGGAGCTAACAGCAGAGCAGGGACTGAGGATCTTGCTTGCGTGCATACCTATAGGCGCTGTAGAGTGCGTAAGTGCAATATTTCAGGGTAGGGTTGCCGCAAATGGTGTTCCGATGGTCGCAAAGCGTAGCGAACAGGTTGGGCAGGCTATGACCCTCTCGGTCCTTGTGGAGATATATGCTCTATTCGGGCTCATAATAGGGATATTCTTCATACTCTTTGGTTTCTGAAATGGCTCTTGAAGAGATACTGAAAGAGATAGAGGAGCGCGCCAAAACCAGGGCATCAGAGATTGAGGAAGAAGCAAGGAAAGAGGCAGAATCGATAATCAAAGAAGCAGAGGAAGAAGCAAAGAAGCTCATAGAAAAAACAAAGGAAGAGGCTGAGCAAAAGAAGAGAGAAGAGATAGAGAGAACGAGGGCTATTGAGAGCATAGAGAGAAAGAAGAGGGTCCTTGCTGAGAAGAGAGCTCTTATAAAGGACGCAATTGAAAAGAGCATCGAAAAGCTGAGAGGAACAAAGGAATATGAAGAATTTATGAAGAGGCTCTCTGAGATCTCTGCGGAAAAGATGATCATTAATGAAAGAGATAAAAAATTCTCCCGAAGATCTAAAATTGGAAACATAAAGGGTGGAGCGATAATAACAGAAGGAGAGATAACAATGGACTACTCCCTTGAGGGGCTGCTTGAAGAGCACATGGACGAACTTGAGAGAACGATAGGGGAGGAGTTGTTTAATGAACTCTGATATATACTTCGCTTCTGGTGTTATAGCTACCAGAGAGCTTTTAAGCAATAGCAAACTGGAGGAGATCAAAAATGCGAAGGGCATGGAGAGCCTCAAAGCTGTTCTTTCAGACACCCCATACGGAGATCTGGACTTTGAGAGAGTAAAAAGTGAGTTTTTTGAAGATCTCAAAAGACTTGCTCCGCAGCTCTATGGTTTTTTCTTTTACCGCTATGAATGCCATGATCATAAGATTGTCTTCAGGATGCTTGATGGGCAGCTCACTGAAGAAGAGGCTCTTAGCATGATGTTCTCCAGCAATATAGACGCATCCTCAGAGATCCTGAAAAAGGCTATGGAAAACAGGGACGTAGCTCTCGAGCTAATAGATAGATACTATACAGAGAAGATATATGGAGAGTACAAAAAGACAGATGTTGTCAGAGAGATCCTTGAGATTGAGGCGGACTACGCAAACACAAGGTCATACCTGAGGCTTGGTAGAATAGACCAGAGAATCTTCATCCCTTTCGGAAAGAGAATAAGAGATTTAAGGCTCACAGAGCTGGAGGAAAATCTTGAAAAAGAGATAGGGGAAAAGATGGATAGCTACCCTTATACGTATATGAGCATAGGTTTCGAGCCCGTATTCAGGTACTTTTACAGAAAGATGAGGGAAATAGATTTTGTGAGAGAAACTTACCTGCTCAGGAGGGCTGGACTATGATGTGCATCATCGGCAGTGAAGATATCACATATGCTTTCTCATCAATAGGATTTGAGCCAGTAATAGCAGACAATAATAACAGAGACAGAGAGAGAGTGATAAAAGCCTTAGAAACTTATGATGTCATACTCATAGAAGAGGAAGTTGCTAAAGAGTTTGAGGGAAAATTGAAAGAGGTAAAGGAGAAAGGAAAGGTGGTCATAGAGGTCCCAGGGATCAGCGGTAGTGCAGGTTACACGAGAGAGAGGATAAGAAGAATGGTTATCAATGCAGTTGGAATGGACATATTTAAAGAAAATAGGGAGAGGTGAAAAAAATGGCTGGGAGAATAGTTAGGATAGCCGGTCCTGTTGTTGTTGGTGAGAATATAAAGGTTTTTGTCAATGAAGTTGTTAGGGTTGGAGAGCTCGTGGGAGAGGTTATAGGAATAGAAGGAGAAAAGGTGGTCATACAGGTCTATGAAGAGACGAGCGGCATGAGGGTTGGGGATAAGATAGAGCCGCTGGGCTATCCTCTGAGTGTTGAGCTTGCTCCAGGCATGATGGGAGCGATATACGATGGGATCCAGAGACCGCTCGACGTCATAAAAGCAAAAGCAGGGGATTTTATCCCTCTGGGAATAGATGTACCGAGCATAGATAGAAAAAAGAAATGGGACTTTAAACCAGCAGCAAAGAAGGGAGATAGGGTATTCCCGGGCTCAATAATAGGGACGGTTAAGGAAACGCCCATAGTAGATCACAGGATAATGATCCCATACGGTGTTGAGGGGGAGATAAAGGAGATAAATGATGGAAATTTTACAGTAGAGGATACCGTTGCTGTTGTGGGTGACAGAGAGATAAAGATGCTTCAGCGCTGGCCTGTCAGAAAACAGAGGCCATACATTGAAAAATTGCCCCCTGATGAGCCTTTAATAACAGGGCAGAGGGTCCTTGACACATTCTTCCCTGTCGCAAAGGGGGGTACAGCCTGCGTTCCGGGGCCCTTTGGTTCCGGTAAAACAGTCATACAGCATCAGTTATCAAAGTGGGCTGATGCCGATATCATTATATTTGTAGGATGCGGTGAACGTGGTAATGAGATGGCTGAAGTCCTGCTGGAATTTCCTGAGCTTTTAGACCCGAGGAGCAACAGACCACTGATGGAGAGAACGATCCTTGTTGCAAACACCAGCAACATGCCATTTGCCGCCAGAGAAGCCAGCATATACACAGGCATAACAATGGGTGAGTACTTCAGGGATATGGGGTACACCGTTGCTCTGCAGGCGGACTCAACCAGCAGATGGGCTGAAGCTTTGAGAGAGATTTCAGGACGTTTGGAAGAGATGCCTGGAGAAGAGGGCTATCCGGCATATCTGGCTTCAAGACTTGCGGGGTTCTATGAGCGCAGCGGAAAGGTGAAAAATTTAAACAACACCATGGGGAATCTCACGGTTATAGGATCCGTATCGCCCCCGGGCGGGGACTTTTCGGAGCCCGTCACCCAATCAACTCTGAGAGTCACAAAGGTATTCTGGGCGCTGGATGCGCAGTTAGCTTACGCAAGGCATTTCCCTGCTGTCAACTGGCTTAACAGTTACTCTCTCTATGTAGATCAGCTCAAGGACTACTACTCGCAGATAGATGAGCATTTTGTGGATAACAGAAACAGAGCAATGGCGATGATGCAGCAGGAGAGTGAGCTCAGGGAGATTGTCAGATTGGTGGGTATAGAAGGGCTATCCGAGAGAGACAGGTTATTGCTCGATGTGGCAGGAATGATAAGGAACGATTTTCTGTATCAGAGCGCTTTTCATGAGATAGACACATATACACCCTTAGAGAAGCAGGCGCGTATGCTGAATGTAATCCTCCTATTCTATGATAAAGCACTTGAGGTTTTAGATGGCGGAAAGCTCTTATCAGAGCTCGAGTCATCAAAGCTTGTGAGCAAAATATCCGAAATGAAATTCAAAGAGATCAATGAGATAGAGAAACTTGAAAAAGAGATAAGGGAGATGAGCTGATGCCGGTAGAGTATAAAACAATAAGTGAGATCTCTGGCCCGCTGGTCTTCGTTGAGAGAACAAAAGGAGTTGCCTACAACGAACTTGTAGAAATAGTTCTACCAAGCGGGGAGAAGAAAAGGGGGCAGGTGCTCGAGGTTGAAGGAGATAAGGCCCTTGTGCAGGTCTTCGAGGGGACTAGAGACATAAGCAAAGATGCTTCTGTTAGATTTTTAGGCCATGGGGTAGAGCTAGGGGTCAGCAGAGAGATGTTCGGAAGGATATTCAATGGCTTTGGGGATCCTATAGACAATGGCCCAAAGATAATAGCTGAGGAGAAGAGGGATATAAACGGTTTGCCGATGAACCCATATGCTAGAGACTATCCCTTGGAGTCCATACAGACAGGCATAAGTGCCATAGATGGAATGAACACGCTGATAAGGGGGCAGAAACTTCCTTTATTCTCTGGCTCAGGCTTACCTCACTCCGCCCTTGCTGCGCAGATAGCCAGACAGGCAAAGGTGAAGAGCGGTGAGGAGTTCTCTGTTGTCTTTGCTGCCCTGGGTATAACCTTTGAGGACGCAAACTATTTCATAAGTGATCTCAGAAGGACTGGCGCCATAGAAAACTCCATACTCTTCATAAACCTATCAAATGATCCTGCAATAGAGAGGATATCAACACCGAGGATAGCCCTTACCGCAGCTGAATATCTGGCGTATACATATGACTACCAGGTGCTTGTTATACTCACAGACATGACAAACTACTGTGAGGCTTTGCGCGAGGTTTCAGCCGCCAGGAAAGAAGTCCCCGGGCGCAGGGGTTACCCTGGCTACATGTATACGGATCTCGCTACGATCTATGAGAGAGCAGGAAGGATAAAAGGAAAAAAAGGCTCGATAACCCAGATGCCGATAGTCACAATGCCGGAGGATGATATAACCCATCCGATACCAGATCTAACTGGTTACATAACAGAGGGGCAGATATTCCTCAGCAGAGATCTGCAGCGCAAAAATATATACCCCCCAATAGACGTTCTGCCAAGTTTATCCAGACTAAGAGATAGAGGAATAGGGAAGGGGAGAACTAGAGAAGACCACGCTGATGTATCAAACCAGCTATACGCAGCCTACGCTTCTGGTAAAGAGGCAAGAGATCTGGCAGTCATCCTTGGTGAAGGGGCGCTCAGCGAGAGTGATAGAAGGTATCTAGCCTTTGCCGATGAATTTGAGCGCAAATTTGTCAATCAGGATATAAACGAGGATAGAAGCTTTGAGCAGACTCTAGATATAGGATGGGAATTGCTTTCCATGTTCCCGCCAGAAGAGCTTCTCAGGGTAAGAAGCGAGTTTAAAGAGAAATACCTCAAAAGCAAAACTAAGGAGAAACAGTAATAAAGGTTACGCATTTAACGAATTCGATAGGAGCAAATTATAAATAGGATAAGAGATATAAGCATTTAGAGGTGAAACAATGGTCACAGCATACTGCGTGAAGTGCAGAGAAAAGGTGGAAATAAAGAACCCCCAGAAAGTAAAGCTGAAGAACGGAAGGATGGCCACGAAGGGAACATGCCCGAAGTGTGGAACACAGGTTTTCAGAATGGGAGTTGCCTGAACAGGACACCTCCTCTTTTTATTTATTAGATTAGTATAAACTATGACAAAACACCTCTATTTTGATGATCCGTATCTGAAAGAATTTTCTTCAATAGTTATAAAAGCGGATAGTAACAGGGTTGTGCTTGAAGAGAGTGCGTTCTATCCAGCCGGTGGTGGTCAACCATGCGATACAGGCGTTATTATAGGGGCATCAGAGCACAGGGTCCTGGGAGTATCAAAATCAGAAGACGGAGAAGACATAGTGCATGAGATAGAAGGTAGCCTTGATGTTGGAGAAAAGGTAGAGGGCAGGATAGATTGGGATAGGAGGTATAAACTGATGAGGATGCACACCGCGGCACATGTTCTTAGCTCTGTCATTCATAAAAAAACAGGAGCAGTGATAACAGGCAATCAGCTCGGTGTGGAGCAGTCCCGCATAGACTTTAGCCTGGAGGACCTTGATAGAGCAAAGATGTATGAGTACTGTGACGAAGCAAATAGATTGATAGCTGAGGGTAGAGAGGTAAAGAGCTATTTTACAGACTCCACCAGAGTGCCTACGCTCCTTGCGAAAGGGTTGCCTGATGTGGATAGGCTAAGGATCGTGGAGATAGATGGCATAGATATCCAGGCAGACGGAGGGACGCATGTGAAAAACACTAAAGAGATAGGGAAGATGGAGATAAAGAAGGTGGAGAACAAGGGCAAACACAACCGGAGGGTATATTACACACTTATGCAGGGATGATAGCCTTAACCTGATCTAACCTAAAGTTTGTACAACTCAATTATCTGGGCTTTTGCGTTTTGAACCAGCACGAGCAAGAGATCTTTGGCCATGGATAAATCGCTCCCAAGATGTGTTTATATTCAAGCGCTTTGCAGGTTCATTTTTGTGCGACAGATTCAGAAAGAGAGAGAACAGAAGCCAGAGAAAAAGAAGCGGCAAAAAGGCAGGGATCTTTGTTATGCTCAGCACATTAGTCCGGTAGCTGGTGTGGCTTTAAGGCATATCCAGGAGTTGTCAGGACATTAAAGTTCAAGAACGGCACTATCGATTTTTCTAGTGATTTTCAACTTTTTTGCATCTTTCAATAACCATTTTTTGCCTGTTTGAATTTTACTACAATCGCCGATAAAGTAACCATCGTATCTGTCTATTACCCTTGCAAAAGGATCTGTGCCTCTTCAGGGTCTGGACTGCAAAAAGGAATGCCCAAAAATTATTTTAATACAGTGAGCACACAGAAATATAACATGGATCAATGGCAGTACAAGATCGTTGTCACAGGGCCTTATGGAGCGGGGAAATCTGCGTTAGTCAGGGCTCTCTGCGGTGATGCTGTGAGTATAGACTCATTCGGAACAACTGTGGTTATGGATTATGGGCAGAGAAGATATTTGGAGATGGATGTAGCGATCTTTGGAACCCCGGGGCAAAGCAGATCAACCATATGATCCGTGTAGTGAGCAAGGATGCTGACGGCTTTATGCTGGTGATAGACTCCGCTTTTCCAGAGACATGGGATTATGCACCGACTATACTGTACAAGGTGGTAGCGGCAGGGGATAAGCCCTGTGTTGTTGCCGCAAACAAGCAGGACTTACCAGATGCGTGCGCGCCCGAAAGGGTGAAAGAGAAAATGGACATAAAGCATCCGGTCATTGGTACCATAGCCGTCACAGGTGAGAATGTGGAAAAGGCTCTGAGTCTGCTTATGGAGAAAATAAAACAAAAATAAAAGTCAGGCTAAGGTTAATCTAGCACAAAACAATCTTTTTAGAGTGGGTGGAGCGTTGATATGAGAGATTTGCCTATGCATTTTTATTGCTCTCACTCCAGAGTCTACATGGCCAGTTCAGGATCGCCCTGAAGAGATGGAAAGCGAGAGATGGGTTAATATGATATATAGGAAAGGATCTTATGATTGTGATTACGATTATGAAGCTAAATGTCATGATGCTGTTTTTAGTTCTTCTTCTACCCTTGCCCATAGATCCAAAACAACAGAACAGAGAGAGGATAGATCTTCAGGATTGGCGAATGTATCCCTCAAAAGCCTCAGGTAAAGAGATCTCACGCAGGGGCTTTGATGATTCGGAGTGGTATGATGTAAGTGTGCCAACAACGGTTCTTGCAGGACTTGTTCAGAACGGGATCTATGAAGATCTGTATAAAGATAAAAACTTAGCTAAGGTAGAAGGCTTTCAGGACATCCTCTGGAGAACTGAGGAGATGCCTGAAGACAGCCCCTTCAGAGACCCCTGGTGGTTCAGAACCTCTTTCAGGTCAGAGAGCAAAAAAGCACTCCTGCACCTTGATGGGATAAATTACAGGGCAGATGTGTGGCTCAATGGTGAACAGATCGCAAAAGATATTGTAGGTCCATACAAAAGATTTGAGATCGATGTTGTGCTGAAAAGGGATAACTACCTTGCGGTTAAGATATACCCACCAGAGGGCGTGGATCCAACATTTGCATGGGTTGACTGGAACCCTACACCCCCGGATAGAGGCATGGGGTTGTGGAGGGAAGCCTATCTCACATTTAACGGCCCTTTGAGGATAGAGGACGTACAGGTCATAACGGACGTTCTTGCCGAAAGCGCCGAGATCTCAATAAACGTAGAGCTTTTGAGCACAGATAAGAAAGAAAGAGCGTGCACTTTAAAGGGGGACATAAAGGGAGTGCGTAACAGCGCATGCAATTCAGATGGAGATCCTAGAGTAATATCTTTCTCAAAGGACGTGGTTGTTGGACCGGAGGGGAAGCTTCGCGTCTCTCTGGATAGCAAAGAGTTTGCCCAGCTGAATGTGAGCAAACCCCTTCTATGGTGGCCAAACAACTATGGGAAGCAGGATCTCTATTCCCTAAACCTTGAGATCTTAACGTCTGAAGGTATCTCAGATAAGAGCATAACAAGATTCGGAATAAAAGAGGTTTCATCCTATTTGAATGATGAAGGGTGGAGAGGTTTCAGGGTTAATGGTGGAGACATCCTCATAAGGGGAGGCGGCTATGTTGATGATATGCTTCTTAGACCTTCAAACTATAAAGATGAAGTTCAGATACTCTACGCCAGAGATATGAATCTAAATGCTCTGCGCATGGAAGGCATATGGGGTTCGGATTACCTGTATGATCTGTGTGATGAGCAGGGAATACTTCTCTTTGTGGGGCTGTGCTGCTGCTCCCCATGGGAGCGGTGGGAGAACTGGACAGAAGAGACAAAAGCAGCAGCGATAGCAAACTTTGAGGACTCCGTATTAAGGCTGAGAAACCACCCATCTATAATCTGCTGGATGTATGGGAGCGATAGATGCCCTCCACCGGATATAGAAAAAGAATATCTCAGCATAGTCAAAGGGCAGGATGGCACAAGACCTTTTCTATCCTCTGCAACAGAGTATGAGAGCCCTCTGACAGGAAAGACAGGAATGAAAATGAGGGGGCCCTATGACTATGTACCTCCCGTATACTATTATGAGGATAAAGAGCTTGGCGGGGCCTTTGGATTTGGAACTGAGGAGGGCTTTGGCCCTAGTGTTCCTCCATTGGAGAGCATGGAAAGGATGCTGAGCCACCCATGGCCTCCAGACGACACATGGGACTTTCATAGTGGTAGAGGGCAGTTCAGCAACATCTCTGTTTATGATGAGGCTCTGAACAGGAGGTATGGAAAGGCAGATAGCATAGATGATTATTGCAGAAAGGCGCAGCTGATGAACTATGAGAGTGCCAGAGCCCAGCTTGAAGCATGGGGGAGGAACAGGTATGAAGCTACAGGTGTGATATTGTGGCGCTTCAATCAGGCATGGCCCTCTCTGATATGGCAGCTCTTTGATTATTATCTCGTTCAGGGAGGCGCTTACTACGGAGCAAAGAAAGGGTGTGAGCCCCTGCACATACAGTACTCCTATGATGATCGTTCCGTCTGTGTGGTAAACCTCTATCAGAGCTCTTTTGCCCTGAAAGCGGGAGCGAGCATATACACTGCAGAGGGGAAGAAGATTTGGGAGAAAGAAGAGGAGATCATAGCAGGGCCTGATAGCACCACTCGCGTTTTTTCTGTGCCTGAGCAAAGTGAGGATCTCTATTTTTTAAGCCTTACTCTGGAGGGCGAAGGGTTCTCAGGCTCTAATTTCTACTGGTTATCAAAGAAGGAAGATGTTATGGACTATAAGAACAGCACCTGGTATTATACGCCGGCTAAGGAATTTGCTGATTTTACAAAGCTCAGAAGCCTGGATGAGGTAGAGCTTAAGGTAACAGCAGAGAGAGAGGCAGAAAAGATGTGTATGAGGATAAAAAATCCTTCGGATAACATTGCTCTCTTTATCACTATAAGAGCTTTTGATGGAGAGAGCACGGTGCCCTCTTTCTGGAGCGATAACTGCATATCTCTTCTGCCAGGGGAGGAGCGCCTTATTGAAGGCTCTATAACAGAGGGGTCAGAGGTCATTATCGAAGGTTACAATTGCGGGCAGCTTTTTATATGTTGATCTCAGATAGATAGTTATAAATAGCTTAGATATCATGAAAACCATGAGATCCTTAGCAATTCTCATAGCTCTCATGCTCCTGCCCATAGCTGTGCAGGAGCAGGATCCAAAGAGCATAGCTGAAGCATACCTTGAGCAGAATGCGGAGCAGTTCTATACGATAGCAGACAGCATATGGGCATATGCAGAGCTGGGATGTCAGGAGCACTGGTCCTCCACTCTCCTAGCAGATACCCTGGAGAATGAAGGATTTGAGGTTGAGAGAGGAGTTGCAGGTATGCCAACAGCATTTGTCGCTTCTTATGGAGAGGGAAAGCCAGCGATAGGCTTTTTAGGGGAATTTGATGCACTACCAGGGCTATCGCAAAAAGCTGGCGTAAGCAAAAGAGAGCCTGTTATAGAGGGAGCTCCCGGTCACGGATGTGGACACAACACTATGGGCACAGCTGCTGTGGCAGCAGCTATAGCTACAAAGAGGGCGATGGAGGCACAAGGCATAGAAGGAACAATAAAGTTTTATGGTTGCCCAGCTGAAGAAAGTCTTTCAGGCAAGATATACATGGCGAGAGATAGACTTTTTGATGGTGTTGATGCTGTGCTGGACAATCATGCTAGCTCCAACATGGAAACAGAATATGGCGTCAGTGGTCTAGCCATAAAGTTCTTTGAAGTGACATTCTATGGGAAAACAGCACATGCAGCAGGAGCACCCTGGGAGGGCAGAAGTGCTCTTGATGCTGTTGAGCTCATGGATGTTGCTGTAAATTTCTT
>JAXHST010000007.1:0-11348 GCA_034190325.1 Thermoplasmatota archaeon | reverse complement strand
GTTTCCTCCAGCGCTCACGGCCTTTGAAAAGCCCTGAGCCGCTTTGAGATCATCCAGGATTATAGCCGGAGGGATATAATAAAAGAAAGGCATGATCAAAAATATAATGACAAACATAACAGCTTCCCCCGCAATAGCTCCAACCATACCAAAACTGCTCAGAGCCACGACAAGTAAGGAGGTCACCATGGAGAGAGCCAGGTATATAAGCATAACGAGTGCAAAAGCTCCGAGCAGGGACCAGAATTTATGGTATGCCTTGGATAGAGCTCCTGAGAGATCTATTTCGCTGCTGTTCATTGCATCTGTTGCTATTGGGGGGTACATCCCCTGGATCAGCATATCTACAAGGATCATAAATATAATATACAGAAAGAGTGCTATACCATGAACCCAGTTTAGCGCTTCAGGTGCAGACGCTATATAAAAACTCCAGATGAGCATCGGCAAAGAGAGCAGTATGCTAAAAAAGATAGGTATCATAGCCCTTGGCTTTTCAAAAACCGCATGCAGAGAATCCAAAAGAATTTCTTTAGCATCCATAAATATAAGTTTTGTTTTATTATATAAATGTTGGTATATCAGGTATATTATATAACTAGATCTAGATTTAGTTTTGTGCTTTCCAACAAGATCTAATACAAACATTTTTATGGAAGAAAAACTATACACTGAAGGTGGAAGAGGATACGCAAAAGGGAGAGTATCTTGATAGGTTGCTCAGACTTCAGGCAGAATATGACAATTACAGGAAGAGCGTAGAAAAAAGATTCGACGAAGAGAGAAAACTAGCAAATGAAAGGCTTGTGCTTAAATTACTGAACGTTGTGGATGATTTTGAGAGAATGATGAAAAACATCGAAGATGATAAAGTAAAAGAAGGCATAGAAATGATCTACAAAAACATGATGAAGGCTCTAGAGAGCGAGGGTTTAGAGCAAATAGAGTGTGTTGGGAAGCCATTCAATCCTTTAGAGCAGGAAGCAATAGAGGTACTATATGATGGATGTGGTGATGAAACGCACGACACTGTGATTGAGGAACTTAGAGCAGGATACAAAATGAATGGAAAAGTTATAAGAGCGGCTTTAGTAAAAGTGAAAGGAGGTAAAAAATGAGCAAAATAATAGGAATAGATCTGGGAACGAGTAATTCGGCTGCAGCTGTTATGATGGGGGGAAGACCTGTTATGATACCGGCAGCTGAAGGAACTACGGTTGGAGGCAAGGCTTTCCCGAGTTATGTTGCTTTCACAAAAGGTGAAGAGCTTCTTGTCGGAGAACCTGCTAGAAGGCAGGCTGTGAGTAATCCAGAGGGCACCGTTACGGGCTTTAAGAGAAAGATGGGAACAGATTATAAGTATAAACTATACGGAAAGGAATACACCCCACAGCAATTGTCTTCATTCGTTCTGCAAAAGATAAAGAGGGATGCAGAAGCTTTTCTTGGGGAACCGGTAGCAAAGGCTGTGATAACGGTTCCAGCATACTTTAATGACAATCAGAGACAGGCAACAAAGGACGCTGGAGCTATTGCAGGCTTGGATGTTGTGCGCATAATAAATGAGCCAACAGCCGCATCTCTGGCCTATGGGCTGGATAGATCTGATAAAGAGTTGAAGGTCCTTGTCTTTGACTTTGGTGGAGGAACACTTGATGTGACTATCCTTGAGTTTGGCCAGGGTGTGTTTGAGGTCAAAAGCACCAGTGGTGACACGCAGCTAGGAGGCACAGATATGGATAGTGCTCTTGTAGATTACATTATAAATGAGTATGGAGCAAAAGAGAACATAGACCTCAGGAATGACAAAGTCGCAATGCAGCGCATAAGAGAGGCTGCTGAAAAGGCAAAGATAGAGCTCTCCACAGTTCTTAGCACGGATATAAACCTTCCATATATAACTATGTCAAAGGAGGGACCAAAGCATCTCAACATGACAATAACAAGAGCAAAGTTAGAACAGCTTGTAGAGTCTATAGTGGAAAGGTGCAGGGCACCCATAGATAAAGCTCTGGCAGATGCTCATCTGAGTGCAGGTGACATCGGCAATATTATTCTTGTTGGAGGACCAACAAGAATGCCTATAGTTCAGAGCTTCATTGAAAAAGTGCTGGGGAAGAAGCCTGAGAGGGGAATAGATCCAATGGAGTGCGTTGCTCAGGGAGCTGCAATCCAGGGTGCTGTGCTGGCTGGAGAGATAAAGGACATTCTCTTGCTAGACGTTACGCCTCTTTCTCTTGGTGTTGAGACCGTTGGGGGGGTCTTCACAAAGATAATAGAGAGAAACACAACGATACCGACAAAGCGCACACAGGTGTTCACCACAGCCTCGGACCATCAGACAGCAGTTACAATCCATGTGCTTCAGGGCGAGAGACCTTTAGCTAAGGATAACATCTCTCTGGGTATGTTCAACCTGGAGGGCATACCACCAGCGCCCAGGGGCATCCCTCAGATCGAAGTGACATTTGATATAGATGCAAATGGTATCCTGCATGTTTCTGCGAAGGATAGAGCCACAGGAAAAGAGCAAACGATAACAATAGAGAACCCAACCAAGCTATCGCAAGAAGAGATAGAAAGAGCAACGAAGGAAGCAAAGGAATATGAAGAGCAGGATAAAAAGAAGCTTGAAGAGATAGAGCTGAGAAATAACGCTGATGGACTGGTGTACCAAACGGAAAAAAATCTATCAGAGCTTGGGGATAAGTATGCAACCGAAGATAAAGAGAGGTTGCAAAACGCTCTAAACTCTCTCAAAGAGGCTTTGAGAGGAAGTGACATCGCGGAGATCAAAAGGCGGTATGACGAACTGACAAAGATCGTTGGAGAGGTGAACGTCAAACTGTATCAGAGCACAGCAGAAACAGGAACAGAGGCGGGAGCAAATGCAGCTACGGATGGTGAGAATGTATGGAAAGGAAAACCTGTCGATGTGGATCACAAAGATGAAGATAAGAAATGAGCGATAAGGACTACTATAAGACCCTTGGCGTACCGAAAAATGCTTCAGCGGAAGAGATAAAAAAGGCATACAGAGAGCTGGCAAAAAAGTATCATCCTGATGTCAACAAGAGCCCTGAAGCAGAGGAGAAATTTAAGGAGATAAGCGAAGCATACGCTGTCCTGAGCGATTCTCAGAAGAGAGAGGTCTATGATCAATATGGAAGTGCTGGCGTAGAGGGAAGATATAGCTACGAGGACATATTCAATGAAGATCTCTTCAGGGACATATTCAACGGTTTCGGAGGGTTTGATGATATATTCGATGTCTTCTTTGGCGGGAGGAGAAGGAGACAGGAAAGAAAGTTTCATCCCAGAGATGTAAGCGCTTCAGTAACTATAGACCTCAAAGAGGCTTTTAACGGTGCTGAGAAAAGAATAGAGATAAACAGAAAAACATTATGCCCGAAGTGCAATGGTTCAGGTGCTGAGTCTAATAGTGATATAAAAACATGCCCCCAGTGCAACGGGAGCGGGAGAGTTAGAGTTACGCAGAACTCGCTCTTCGGCAGATTCACAACAGTAACAACATGCAACAAATGTGGTGGAACCGGAAAAATCATTGAGAGGCCCTGTTCCACGTGTAAGGGTAAGGGTTACACAGAGGAAAAGAAAAAGATAGTTGTAAACATACCTCCCGGTGTTGATGAAGGTACTTTGCTCAGAGTTGCAGGTGAAGGTGAATTTGGTGGGGATCTCTACATAAACGCCCATCTCACAAGGCATCCCGCGCTAAAAAGGAGTGGAAATGATCTCATAGCGGAGGCTGAGATAAGTTTTCCTGAGGCAGCGCTAGGAACAGAGATAGAGCTAGAGTCAATAGATGGCAAGGTAACAATTGAAGTGTCTCCAGGAACGCAGAGCGGGGAGACGATAAAGGTAAAGGGAAGGGGCATGCCTTCTTTAGAGACAAAAAGGCGCGGCGATCTTCTGGTAAAGATAAATGTAAGAACTCCAACAAAACTTACAAGAGAGGAGAGGGAGCTTCTGGAGAAGCTTTCAGAGCTTGAGGGGAACAAAAGCTCCAGGCTCTTCGGAAGGATCTTCAGATAGATCAACCAAGACCCATCTTCATGAGCTGTCTCATAACCTTGCGGTTTTTCATCCCTTTCATCATGTTCTTTGACATGTTATAGTAGCGCAGAAGCTCTTTTACATCCTTTGTTTCAACCCCCGCACCTCTAGCTACCCTCGCTATCCTGGTGCCCTTTATGATCTGAGGAGACTCCAATTCCCCCTCGGTCATGGAGTCCATTATGACCTTAAACTTTGAAAAGAGTTTCTGACTATCATCCATCTTATTTTTATCAATCCTCGCTCCGGGTAAAGGAACGAGCTCCATTATCTTGTCAAGGGTCCCCATCTTTGTCACGTTCTTTAGTTCATCATAGAACTCTTTGAGTGTGAACTTTCCGCTCATAACTTTTTTTGTAAGCTCCTCTGCCTCTTTCTCATCAATTGTTTCTTTAGCCCTTTCCAGCAGTGTCTGAAGGTCTCCCATTCCTAGGAGCCGGGAGATAAAGCGTTCACTATCAAAGAGCTCAAAGTCCTCTATCTTTTCGCCTGTGCCGATAAACATTATGGATGCTCCCACTTCTGCAACAGCGCTGAGCGCTCCCCCCCCCTTCGCGCTTCCATCCATCTTTGTTAGCACAACCCCGGTTATTCCAACATTCTCATGAAAAGCTCTTGCCTGTTCTTTAGCCTGTTGTCCCGTGGTTGCATCTATGACCAATATCCTCTCTTCTGGCTTTACTCTCTCATTTATCCCCTTTAACTCCTTCATAAGCTCTTCATCAAGCTTGTGCCTGCCAGCCGTATCTACTATTATTATATCACAATCTGAGAGCTCTTTTAACCCTTTATCAACCACATCTATGGCGCTTTTAGCATGCTTATCTCCATAAAACTTTGAATTAACCTTTTCGGAAAGTTGCTTTAGCTGGTCGTATGCTGCTGGCCTATGAACATCTGCGGCTACCATACCAACACTCAATCCTTTTTTTTGCAGATATTTTGCGAGCTTTGCGCAGCTCGTTGTTTTACCCTGCCCATATATGCCCAGCATCAGTATCCTTTGCTTCTTCAGCTCTATGCTCCTCCCTTTTCCCAGAAGGTTTGAGAGCTCCTCATACATAATATGCACAACATGCTCTCCGGAACCCATTCCTGCAGCAGGCTTTTCTGTGAGCGCTCTTTGCTCTATCCTCTTTGTCAGCTCTAACACCTGCTTTACATTGACGTCAGCCTGAAGAAGAGCTCTCTGAATATCTTTACAGACCTCTCTAATTAGAGTGCTGTCTATGTGTGGAGCATTCATCACTCTCTTTATGCTGTTTCTCAAAGCGTTTCCTAAATTCTCAAGAACCATAAAAAGAAAAGTGTTTTATCACCTATATCTTTATTTCTGATCTATGTCACAGTGTCTTCCAGAACTGAAAGCTCAGCAAGAAAATTACCACTCTGTTTGTTGAGCAATCAAAAGTTTAATCAGAATATTATGCAATTACTCCTATGCCGAGATACATTATTGTGACTGGAGGAGTGGTTTCCGGT
The DNA here is from genome assembly GCA_034190325.1 of Thermoplasmatota archaeon. Classification (GTDB taxonomy): domain Archaea; phylum Thermoplasmatota; class UBA186; order UBA287; family UBA287; genus UBA287. Next base: position 5,789 of record JAXHST010000007.1, on the reverse strand, counting down.
CTTGGAAAAGGGGTCACAACCGCCTCAATTGGAAGGCTTATTCTGGGTGCAGGTTACAGTGTCACAGCTCTAAAGATAGATCCCTATCTCAATTGTGATGCCGGAACTATGAATCCTGTTGAGCATGGAGAGGTCTTTGTGCTTGATGACGGTGGTGAGATAGACCTTGACCTTGGCAACTATGAGCGCTTTCTTGATGTCGATTTAACCAAGGATCACAATCTAACAACCGGAGCGGTGTACAGGGAAGTAATATCAAAGGAGCGTAAAGGCAAGTATTTAGGGCACACGGTGCAGATAATACCCCACATAACAGATCACATAAAAAACCACATCAAGAGCGCAGGGGAAAAAGAGATACTTTTAGTAGAGATGGGTGGAACTGTAGGGGATATAGAATCAATGCCGTTTTTAGAAGCTGCTAGAGAGCTAAGAAATGAAGTTGGTAAAAGCAATTGCCTCTTTGTCCATGTTACCTATGTACCGATTCTAAAAGCTGTTGGTGAGCAGAAGACAAAGCCGACACAGCACTCTGTAAAAGAGCTGAGATCCTTGGGCATAGCACCAGATATTATCGTCGCAAGGGGGGCTGAAGAATTGAGGATGGAAACGAAAAGAAAGATCTCACTCTTCTGCGATGTGCCCGCGAACCATGTCATAAGCGCGCCAGACATCGAAAATATATATGAGTTACCTTTACTTTTTGAAAAACAGAACCTGCTCAAAGTTATTCTGAACCACTTTGAGCTCACAGAAAAAAAAGAAGATCTCAAAGAATGGAGAGAACTATGCGAAAGAATAGATAAAAGAAAGGTGGAGAGAACCTTAGGTATAGTCGGCAAGTATACTGCCTTAGCAGATAGTTATAGAAGCATCCTTGAGGCCCTGGTGCATGCAGGCACTGCATATGGCTGCAAAGTCGGTGTAAAATGGATAGAGGCAGAGGATCTTGAGAAGAATGGAGAGGAAAACGAGCTAAAGGGTTTGGATGGAATACTTGTTCCAGGTGGCTTCGGCTCAAGAGGGGTAGAGGGAAAGATAAAAGCAATAAAGTATGCCAGAGAGAATGATGTTCCATTTCTTGGCATATGCTTTGGCTTTCAATTGGCTACAATTGAAATAGCGAGAGATTTAGCGGGACTAAGAAATGCAAACTCAACTGAAATAGAGCAGGATACAGAGCATCCTGTGATAACCCTGCTGCCGGAGCAGCGAGAGATAAAGGAGCTCGGTGGAACAATGAGACTTGGGAGCTGTGATGTAGAGCTAGTTAAGGGCACTTTAGCGCACCGCTTATATGGGACGGACAGAATAAGGGAGAGACACAGGCACAGGTATGAGTTCAATCCAGTGTATAAAGAGAGGATAGAGAGCACAGGAGCGGTCTTTTCAGGATACTGTAAAGAAAGAGCTGAGATAATAGAGCTACCTGAAAAAAAGTATTTTATGGCGAGCCAGTTCCATCCGGAGTTCAAGTCAAGGCCAAACAGGCCTGTTCCTCTATTCTTGGGATTGGTAAAAGCTATGATGGATAAAGGATCTATTGAAAAATGAACAGGGTAACCTCCCTGGATCTGAATGGCACAATAGTGAAACAGGAGTGGATAGACTACATATGGAACGATGTTATACCAGAGCTTTATGCAGAGCAAGCATAATGGCGCTCTTCTTTATTCTCATCACCTCTCAACAACAATTTCAGAGATTTTTCCAGCGTTTATGGTCAATTCCATCTTCTCATCAGAGTAATCCCAATCCTCCAAATCTTTACCATCAGCCTTAACGGATTGTGGTCTTTCTATTCCTTTCATGACCACTCTGCATTCTCTCTCTGAGATCTCATTTTCATATTCCCCCATTTTTTCTCCCAGATGGAGTGAAATCCTATCATCCTGAACCTCTACACTCATAGGTGTAATTGCAAAGGAACCATTTTTGTGGTCTAAGGAGATCCCATCATCCTCATATAGACTAAATGTCCCATTACTCTGAGGATAGACCCATAGAGTAAGAGGATCCAGTGGTTTCTCATCTGTATAGTTCATTACAGGTCCTGTTGGAATTATGCTCCCACCCCTTACAAATAATGGAAGAATTTCCAGCGGCGCCGGATAATTGATCTCCACAGGGCCCTCATATATCTGATTGCTCCAGAAATCTATCCATGTTCCTTCTGGGAGATAGACTGCCCTTTCCCTTGCTCCCTCTTCGCATACTGGAGCAACAAGGAATGCAGGTCCAAACATGTATTCACTATCCTGATTGTAGCAGTTTTCATCATGAGGGAAATCAAGCACCAATGCTCTCATCATCGGCAGACCTGTTTGTGTGGATTCATAAGCACATGAATATATATAGGGAATTAATTGATATCTCAGTTTATCATAAAACCTGAATATCTCTTGTGCAGTTTCATTAAACTGCCAGGGCTCCCTTCCACCAATGCGTGAAAACTCCATCCACAATCCAGTACCATGCGCACGCATCATGGGAGAAAATGCTCCAAACTGCGCAGTCCATCTTATCTGAAGTTCATCAGAAGGCTTACCTATGAGCCCTCTAAGATTGGATAGGGCTCTAAGATTTTGCATGTTCAAATTCAGGGTCCCTCCATAAAGAAGCGCTCCAACCACCTCTCCCCAGAACCCCCCAAGATCATTGCTCCAGAATGGAATGCCTGAGAGACCCATTGTCTGCCCTGCAACTATCTGTTCTTTCATGGCTGTGAAAGAGCAGTCTATATCCCCGCTCCAAACCCAGGGGTATCTCTGGCCGCCTGCCCATGTGCTTCTTGTTATTATTACTCCCCTTTCACCCTCGCTTTCCATACCCTCAAAGATGTTTCTATTATATAGATTGGGGTAAAGGTTATGAGCCTCGGAGGGTAACATACCATCATAGAGTGGCTCCATAAGATTTTCGTCAAGCCTGTCCAGCTCATCTATCCAGAATCCATCTATGCCCTCGTGCATTAAAGGAGTGTGCAGGTTCCGGTACCATTGAAGGGCGTACGGATTAGTGATATCAAGTATACTTATGTCATAAACTGGCAGAGGAATCCCATAATAACAGGGATATAAGGAATAGTCATAGCCATAAGCTAAAAGATTTCCTACGTGATAAAGGTAGTCCTGTGGTATTTTACCCTGGTATACTTTGGTGGTTGCAGCATCTTCATGTAAGATAATTTTATATCCCCTCTCTGTTAGCTCCTCAATCATCTGCTTGTGCTCTGGAAAACGTCTTTCATCCCATTCCAATCCTCCATTGTCCCTCCAGAAAAAATCTAAATTTAAACCGTCGCACGGAAAATCCATCTCCCTCATAGTCCTTGCAACCCCTTCAAATTCTGCCCTGTTGCTATAGCCATATTTTGATTGAATATAACCAAACGTCCATCTGGGTGGCAAAGAAGGTTTTCCAGTTATATCTGTATACTCCTGCAGAATTGAGCTGAAATTATCGCCCTTGATATAGAAAAGTCTCAGATTGTCATCATCTGTGAGAACTGAATAGCTATCTGCGCTCTGGAAATCGAATACTGTTCTGTATGTTGTATCAACAAATATACCATAACCCTGAGTGCTCATAAAAAATGGAACGCCTGAGAGACTTGAATTATCCTTATTCCCATATTCTATCTGCTGCAAGGCAATCTTCCCTTTCTGATCTACACTGCTGAACCTCTGTCCCAATCCAAAGAAATGCTCCTCACTATCTGACTCAAAAACGCATCTGGAGACATTTGTTGAATCTGATAATTGCGCAAAGGACATGTCGTGTAGCACCTTTCCATTTAAAGATAGGGCAAATGGGTCTTTAACTATCTTTACCTCATTTTCTCCCGATAGTATATGAATCTCATTACTACTCTCGCTCACCTCTAAGGGCACGTTATCTCCTTCTTCAAGGAAACCATATTTTTCAAGGGCTGATAGTTTAAATACGCCATCCTTTGAGAACTCTATTTTTATTGTCTTCTCAGAAAATGGCTTGATCCTTAGATAATAATCTCTGCCATCTATTTCTATTGTAAAATATTCTTCATCCGTTCCAGTTTCTGTCCCTCCTAAATAACCAAGCGGTACCATCCCCGCAATTGCAATAGCCAATATTATTGTTGAAGCTCTCATGTATGCTTATTTTATTTATGGTATTTAAATTTATCTTACGAAGCGCTGAGAATATTTAGATGGAAATTTAAATAGATATGGAAATGATAACAAAGCTGAGCAAAGGAGTATTCAACATAGTATTCCCGGGAGAGAATGAGACTCTCTTAACTTCTGCGAAGGATATCTAAATCATCAGCGCTCTAATGGCAAATGATTTATAGAATCTTGCAGGATATTGGGTATGAATGGGTTTATTGACAGAGCACAGAGCTTCAGCTCTGAAAATGTTTTGAAAACAATCTTTGATATAACAGGATACAACAGGATACAGGGATCAAAAGGTCTTGTTGATGCTGCTAGATATGTGTATGAAAGGGTTAAAGCTCTAGGGGTTGATGCCAAGCTCATAGAAGAGGCTTATGGTGGTGAACAATGGTACCTTACGCTACAAACTCCTGTGGCCTGGGAGCTTGTTGAAGGATCCATAGAATTTGGAGATAAAAGGCTAACAACAGCCTGTAGCCCTTTGCTTGTCATGCCACACTCCCCCTCAGGAAACGCAGAGGGAGAGGTGGTTCCTATTGATAGCCCTTTTGATGGCAAGATAGTCCTGGCAGGAAAGAACTGGAGAGAGGCCTATAAGAGGGCGTGCAAGGGTGGTGCAAAGGGCTTTATAGCACATAGAGCTGGCACAGGTGAAGCTTTTCCATACATAGGCTTATTCCTGAGAAAAAAGGATCTGGAGTATGCAAAGATACCTGCAGTTTCTGTTCCGGAGAGCATGGCAAGAGAGATAGAGAATAAGAGCGTAAAGATTTCTGTAAAAACTGAGATGAAAGCAAAAGAGGTAATGCCAATAGCGTATGCAGAGGTAGGAAAACCCCCCTTCATACTCTTCTCCGCGCACATATGCCATCCGCAACCAGGCGCTAACGATAACGCAAGCGGGAGCGCTATGCTGATAGAGCTTGCAAGGGTGCTTACCTACGATCCCTCTTCCCGCTTTGGTTTCGCCTTTCTGTGGGTGCCAGAGCATTACGGCACTCAGGCATTCATAGAAAAGCATGCTGATGTTAGCAGATATTATGCTTGCATAAACCTTGATATGGTCGGCGGGAGCTGTGACAGGTCCGGCTCGCACATAATGGTTGTTAGAACCCCGCTCTCAAGGTTCTCAATTCTCTCGGGCCTTCTGGAGTACTATCTAAATGCAGTAGACGTTCGCTCTGAAAAATTCTCCAATACAGCGCTACAGGATCTGCAGTTCAAAGCTTATCCATATGCGATAGGGAGCGATCATGACATATTCAACTTCTTTGGTGTCCCCTCTGCTATGCTCATAACATGGCCGGATAGATATTACCATTCCAGTGGCGATAGAGTTGAGAATCTCAGCAGCAGGACGATTGAGATCATAGGAAAGAGCGCTCTTGCTACGGCACTGGCGCTCGCAAAGAGTGAGGATCTCCAGAGATTTGCTAAAGCATACGCTATGAAGTATATAGGTGAAAGCAGTATGGGTAAAAGGACAGAGGTTACAGAGAAACTTGTGAATATGGGCTTGAACAGGGATCTTGGTTTTCTTATAGAGGAGCATAAAAGTGATGCATGGCTCAGCTGGAAAAGGAAGGGCATTATATCCGAGGATCTCATAAAAGATGAGAGATTCAGAGA
>JAXHST010000069.1:0-2143 GCA_034190325.1 Thermoplasmatota archaeon | reverse complement strand
CAAAAGTATAAATTGCAATATGAAGTTTTTCAACCATGTTCGGGAAGATGAATCCGAGGCAGATGAGACAGCTCATGAAGCAGATGGGCATAAAGATGGAGGAGCTTGATGCAGATGAGGTGATCATAAAGGCTAAAGGTAAGACAATACGGATAGAAGAGCCAGAGGTATCGGTAATAACAGCCCAGGGGCAGAAGAGCTATCAGATAAGTGGAAAAGAGAGCATTGAGGTAGAAGAGGAAGTAGAACAAGAGCCGGAGATAAAGGAAGAGGACATAGAGCTGGTTGCACAGCAGGCAAATGTGAGCGAAGAGAGAGCAAAGGAAGCATTAGAAAAAACAAAGGGGGATCTTGCCGAGGCGATACTCCAGCTCCAGCAATCATCCTAGGAATTTTTTCAATAACATTATGTCTTTAAGGCTTGCTTTAACCTTTACCTTTTTCAGCGCATAGGCCCTAAGGGGGCTGAGCTCTCCGTTAGCTAAGGCTCTAAAAGTCTCACTGCTCATCTCTATCACTATATCAGGCTCTTCACTCTCTATTCTTTTTACATCCGAGTTTTCGACATTGAAACAGAGTTCATCTTCTCCTATCTTTAAAAGAACAACCCTATCAAAGCCTTTTAGATCAGCATTATTTTTTAGATATTCTATCGCTTTTTCAATAATATCATAGTTTTCCATTCAGATACCTCCTCGCTGGAAGCCAGCTCTTTCTTATGTGTGGGGGGTAGCTATTTAAACTCTCAAACCACCTCTGCAAAAAGACCTTTGTTTTTTCGTCACTCGGGTATCCGCTCCCAACTAATAACCCTGTTTGCTCCTTGAGTTCTTCAGCGATCTCATCCATCTCCCTATCTCTCTCCACCTTTGCTATTATTGATGCTGCTGAGACTATCTTATACCTGTCATCGGCTTTACACTCTGCAATTATTTTTAATTTGGGATATACCTCTTTTATTTTACGCTCGAAGCCGGGGCCCAAGGAATCTATATAAATTTCATCGCAACCCAATCTTTCGATGATTGAGCAGAAAGCCTCCAGTTCTATCGCGTTAAGGTTTTTGCCTTTTTCGCGCATGGCATCTATCTCTTCTGGCATTATCTTGATGATCTCTATCCTTTCTGCTACACTGCTTATCTCTTTATAGAGCTCTTCTCTTTTCTTCCTTGTGCACTTTTTTGAGTCTCTGGCATTCCAGAGCTTTTTTTCATCTGCTGCAACCCCGGCAAACACCATTGGACCGAAAACAGGCCCTCTTCCAGCTTCATCTGCTCCGCCCATCATATTATCCTGAAGAAAAAGGTTAGAAGTCTCCAGCACTCATAAACGGGCTCGAATAGCCATTCTGGGGAGTTATAATAAAACCAGTAGAAGCAGTGTTTTATTAAAGGGAGGTGATTGGCGCACCACCATGTAAGATCCCCAAGGACACTCATCAGAAACATAATGATAATGTGAGTCTATATTATTTAAGAATTTCTTGTTGATATGTTAAAGATTAGCCAATGGTAACGGGGCTCAATCCTTGTTGACCCCCCTCTTTTTATCTCTATTCTATTTGTTTTATCCTATAAAAGATCCGCATTAGACACCAACAATCTCTTTTAAAATCCGTAAAAGCCAGAAACAGAAAAAACATTTATCCGGTTAGCTCTCTCTGTTTTGATGAAGCAGATAGTTCTGCAGTTTATACCCTTCGGGCATACCGAAAAAGCAGACGTGGTTTTCCTGCACGGAGTTGTTATAACTGTAAACGATAGGTTCAGGATTGAAGAGGCTGTAGCGATAAAAGGGAACCGTATTATGAAGGTTGGCTCAGATAGAGAGATACGGAGACTTGTTGGACCAGGGACAAAGGTGATAAACCTTAAGGGCAGAGCGCTGATGCCAGGATTTGAAGACTCACACATACATTTTCTTTCCCTTGCATCGTTGGAGAATCAGATAGACCTATCTGAGGCTAATGACCTCAGGGACCTCATTACAATGGTGAGTGAGAAAGATGCAGTTACACCAGAGGGCTCATGGATCCTTGGCAGAGGGTGGGATCAGGAAAAGATGAAATGGAACAGAGAATACAGGTGGCCCACGAAAGAAGACCTTAATTTCACAGATAAACCAGTTTTTCTTCTCAGGGTGT
>JAXHST010000068.1:0-26350 GCA_034190325.1 Thermoplasmatota archaeon | reverse complement strand
CTGCTCTATACCCCTCTCTATACTCTTCTTTTTAGCCTCAGGGCTAATTAAGATGCTGACGTGGCCTGTTGTCTACTGTTTTCCTCTCCTTTATTCCTTCCTTGGTCTTATGGGAGGCAATCCTAACTTCTTCATAGGTGGAATCGGGGATCTTTTGGGGCACCTCTTTGTTGATGCAGGTTCATCACTCTCATCACTCATATTATGCCTTCCTCTGGGCTCCTGTTTTATAACATTCGGAGATCTTATAACCCTTTGCGGCAATGGTTTTTCGGTGCTTGTTGTAGGAGATCTGTTCACAGCTCTACAGCAGTTTTTTGGCGCTTTTATGCTCTCAATTATAACTCTGCTAAGCATCCTGAACCTCTGCCCCTGTTGCATCTGTTGTTGTGCTCCTTGTTCCTGCATATTTGCCCTGGTTCTTGAGATCTGCACGGATCTGATAGCGCTAGCCACAGATCTTCTGGGGCAGGTGATAACGTATTGCAGACCTGCTCTTGCAGCCCTGCTACACTAACTGAAAGAAAAAAGAACGAAAACTTATTTAAGTCATGGATTACAATAATAATTTGATAGAGATGTACGCAGAAATATTTCAGCGCAACTATGGGGTATTCACCAGCGGAGAGCAGGAGAGAATAAAAAACGCAAGAGTGATCATAATAGGTTGCGGAGAGGTGGGTGGAAACACAGGTGTTACATTGGCAAGGAGCGGCGTTGAGCACCTGATGCTTGTTGATGATGACGTATTCGAGCTAAGCAACACAAACAGACAGACAGGAAGCTATGTGGATACAGCAGGAAGAAAAAAAGTTGAGGTCCTGAGAGAAGAGATAGAGAGGATAAACCCCGAAGCAGAGGTAAGCACAATGGAAGAGAGAATAGCTCCAGAGCACCTCGAGCAATATCTCAAGGGTTATGATGTCCTTATTTCAAGCGCTGACGACTTTGCCTATTCCATAGTGGCTACGCGAATAGCAAAGAGGATAGGGATCCCTTCTGTCATAGGCTTTCCTGTAGGCTCATTAGCCAGGATATGGACCAGTACTCCAGGATCTCCAGACATAGAGGACTACTTTGCTCTACCGAAAAATGAGCCCGATTACAGAGCCCTTCATGAAGCGCTATATGGCGCAAAGGGTAGACTGAATTATGCAAGGTGGGCTCAAAGGCGGTGCAGTTGGAGCGCCGAGTGGGCTTCAGGATACGCTTCATCAAAGCTTTCCTTATCCCAGATAGCCCCTGTTGTGTGGCTAACTTCCTCACTGGTAGCACTTGAGGCTCTGAAGTGCATAACACATAAATGGGAGCCTGTTGTTTTTCCAAGGTACTGGAAGATAACCCCGACAAGCGCTGATATTAAGGTGTTTGTGAGCCATTCTGACAAAGACGAGGGAGATGACGAAGGAGGAGGAGAGCTGAATGCCGAAAGAGCTCTCCTATGAAGAGATATTTCAGAGAAACTATGGGATATTCACCAGCGAGGAGCAGGAGAGAATAAAAAAAGCAAGAGTGATCATAGTAGGTTGCGGAGGTGTAGGTGGGACTGTATCCATAGAGTTGTGCAGAAGCGGAGTTGAGCACTTTATGCTTGTTGAGCCAGATGTTTACTCTGATACTAACATGAACAGGCAGATATCCTGCTATACCGACACACTCGGGAAGAACAAGGCAGAAGCCCTGAAAAAAGATATCGCAAGAATAAATGGAAAGTGCGAGATAGAGGTTGTTGATAGCACAATACCCTTAGAGCACCTCGAGCAATATCTCAAGGGTTATGATGTCCTTATTTCAAGCGCTGACGACTTTGCCTATTCCATAGTGGCTACGCGAATAGCAAAGAGGATAGGGATCCCTTCTGTCATAGGCTTTCCTGTAGGCTCATTAGCCAGGATATGGACCAGTACTCCAGGATCTCCAGACATAGAGGACTACTTTGCTCTACCGAAAAATGAGCCCGATTACAGAGCCCTTCATGAAGCGCTATATGGCGCAAAGGGTAGACTGAATTATGCAAGGTGGGCTCAAAGGCGGTGCAGTTGGAGCGCCGAGTGGGCTTCAGGATACGCTTCATCAAAGCTTTCCTTATCCCAGATAGCCCCTGTTGTGTGGCTAACTTCCTCGCTGGTATCCCTTGAGGCTCTGAAGTGCATAACACATAAATGGGAGCCTGTTGTTTTTCCAAGGTACTGGAAGATAACCCCGACAAGCGCTGGTATAGAGGAGCTAAAGCCACATCAATAGTGCGCTTCTCTGAAAACCTCACAGTATCGAATAACCATATAAAAAAGCATTCTTTTCTTCGATGAACTCAGTAACATCCACATATACATTATTCTGCTTTGGTGCAGGTGCATAGTCATAGAACCTCACAACACAGAAAGCCACTCTATCTATTATGGTACCTGTAGCTATATGATCGCTATGTTCGTAAAAAGGCCCCATAACCAGGCGCGTATATTATAGAAGGCCTATGCCTTTCAATAGCTCTTTTTATAGCAACTTCTGTGCTCTCATTAACGTTCACACCACCATCTGAAAATCTGAGGAGATCTATTTCATCTATCCCGAAAGCCTTTGTAACTCTGATCGATTCAGCTTCTCGGGGATCTCGAGTCCTTTACCCTTTTTACCTGGATCTCACGAGAGAAGAGCAGTTATAGGCACAACAAAAAACATACCGATGTTCTTTAGAAAGATAGAAATGTATGTCAAGATTTGTGGTAGATAAGTAACGAATTCAAGCGCTAAGGTGAAGATATTTGATATGGCAGCTATTATCGCTGGCAAGGATGCGAGAACCCCCACTATGAGAGCAGGGACCTGTTTTAACCATCTTCCGCTGGTCACGTATCCTGCTATAGCCAAAAGCGCATAGGATGAGAGCCTTACAACAAAATCTAGCACGACATCTGTATGGGATATCACGAACTTCAAAAGGCTGAAAACTATGGATATTATTGAAATGCCTGATGCGGTCAACAGCTCTGTACAGCTATCTGAAGAGGAAAGCGCCACCAATGCGGGGTCTTTCTCTGGTAGATTTCTTGTGAGAATATCAAGCACATTTACAAAATTTTGTGGTTCAACAAGCGATGTTATCATAGACATGTCCTCTGCCTGTGTTCTTGTCTCTGTTTTCTGCTCTGACTTTAAGTTGCCTACCTCAAGTTCCAGGTTACTGACTCTTTCCTCATATTCAACTATCATCGAGGCATATTCTTCAATTGCTCTGTTATCCATTGCACTTATAAATATAGCAGAGAGTGGAGCCATTACAAGAAGAAAGGCCACCAGATATATGGAGTACTCCATATATCTATTGCGATACTGCCTATTTATACTTTTTTGATGCGCAATCTTTTTCTATTTGTAAGCCTCTTTTCCTGTGTGCCGCGGTAGCTCAGTTGGGAGAGCGTGCGGCTGAAGACCGCAAGGTCGTGCGTTCGATCCGCACCCGCGGCACTCTGGGTGCTATTTGTAAAATAGCCTGACGGCAGGATCAAAGTGAGGAAGATCCTGCTTTTGTGGTAACAGTATCCTTGATGCCATTTGTTGGTGGTAGGAATAGCGAAGTGTGGTGATGGTGATCTCTCCCCATAGTTTGGATAGAGAGATCTTCCTGCGGCGGAACCATTCTATGTATACAGAGCAGAGGTATAAAAGTTGTGGAGATGTTTGTTACCAGTGGGGCGCTTCTTCTGATCCTCCAGACCTAAGCAAGAGATGAGCAGAGCAGTGGTATACGGGAAGCTATGTATTGTGTTGCGGGCTCGACAAGGGAGTAACAGAGATCTGCACAATAATTTGATATCGTATATGGCACAGAGGACAGTCCATAGCAGAAAACACATGGCAGAGCAAAGCATCTGCTCAGTATGATGCCCACAAGTTCTATGAATAAGGATATTGCACTGCGTATCATGTGGTATATCTCTTTTGGCAGCGTTATGAATGCAAAGGTGGAGCAGACAGAGAGAACATATGCAGGCACCCCGCACAAAAGCGCTGCAGGCAACTTCAGCAGTAATGCAATCGATCCAAACAAGAGCTTGAATGATGATTGCAAGCACAGGGGGATGCTCATAAGCGCAGCATTGACCAGATTCGCACAAAATACAGGAATTGACGCTACAAAAGCAGAAATTGCAGATGTTGTTGCAAGGATTAGGCTAGCCATAAAATCAGGTGATGCATCAACCATGACAGAAAGCTCTTCAAAGAATGATGGCAGATAGGAAAAAGCCTCAAATATGTAGGGTAAGAGCCTAAATGCATTTATTAGAAAGTCAAAGAAAGCGCCCGTAAGCATTGGCATCGTGTATGTCAAAAGGCGCACAGATGAGTATAGAAAATCAAGAGAGACCCTCGGAAGCCACATAAAGCCATCAACAAATAACCTTACACTATACTCGGGCAGAAGCTCAATTATAATGTTTAACCAATCAACGGTGCTGGATAGAAAAGAGAAGAAGACCGGTATGAACTGGGGAGCTATAGAAACGATTGCCCCAACGGTTGGGGAGGCGTAGGACACAAGGGTTTGAGGTATTGTGGATATCAAAAAGTCTACTGATCCTATGAAGTGAGGTATTGATGTGAGCACAGAATAGCACATGTAGGGCAAATTAGGACAAACGAGCCCGAAGGGCCATTCAACAAAAAGCTTCAAAGATGTAGAAAAAGGATTGCTCAGAACAGAACAGAAGGAGTTATAGCCCATCTCCATCCACAGATCTAAATTATGGGTTATAAATGAAAGCAGGTAACTCAGGGTGCCGGGAAGCTGGAGCATATAATAGCGGAGGTAAGAAAAGAGGGTAGGAAGGTCCGAGAGAAATGTAGGGAAAACTGAAAGCACATACCCCCACAGATTGGGATTTCTCAATATCCACAGAGAGTAGGGTATGAGCTGGATGTAGTTCAGAGCAGTGTATAGATTCTGCGGCTTTTCTTCACCACCAGGGAGCGCTCTTAAAGTGTCCTGAAGCGGAGCCTGAGCCAGTGCGGGAGCAAACAGAGCTACAGAGAGAGCTATGCAGAGAAAAAATGAGTGCTTAAACAACGCCATAAAGGAATTATGGCGATTATACTATATATCCTTTTTCTTCTCAAGAACCTTTATGCAAGAGATCTCTGTTGCAGGGTATTGCCCTTTCTCATCCTTTTCTATGTACTTTACCATATCCCATATTGTAAGTAGAGCGATCTCAACCCCGAGCAAAGCCTCCATCTCAACCCCTGTTCTGTAATGCGCTTTAACTTCACACACGCACTCAATGGTCTGCTCTTTGATAGAGAAGTCAAAGCCTATATAGTGAAGAGGCACCTGATGGCAATAGGGCACAAGCTCATGGATCCTTTTAACAGCCATTGTTCCTGCGACCTTAGCACACTCGAGCGCATCGCCCTTCTTTACTTTTCCTTCTCCTATTGCCTGCAGGCTATCTTTACCCAGCTTTATCTCTCCGTAAGCCCTCGCAGCTCTCTCACTATCCTCTTTACCGCCAACATCTATCATTCTCTCCCCCAGTATGGCTTTTTGCTCTCTATAGCTTTGATAAACTCCTTCCTCGCATCTGCTTCATTAACCGGAAGATCAAACTCGTCACTTCCTAACAGACATGGCTTGAGCTTACCCTCTGACGTTACTCTCAGTCTTGTGCAATTTGAGCAGAACTCTGTGTTGTGCATTGGTCTCACAACTTCAACCTCACAACCATCAAGAAAGTATTTTCTTCTGTGATGCATGTCCCTCACTTCAATCCTCTCTGCCCTGCTTGCAAGCTCATTCTCTACGCCCTTGAGATCATAGTGATATCTCTTATAAAATTCTTCCTCTTCTCCCTCACGTGTAGCCTCAAGCTCTATTAGCTGGAGTACACAATTATTTTTTCTGGAGAAATCAACAAGATCCCAAACTTCATCATCGTTCACACCCTTAAGAACAACCATGTTTACCTTTATCGGCTGTATTCCTGCATTCCCTGCGCTCTCTATTCCTTTTATAACCTTGTCCAGGTTGCCTGAAGTTATCGCTCTGTAGCGCTCCCGTTTCAGAGAGTCTACTGATACGTTTACTCTATTCAACCCCGCATCTTTAAGATCAAAGGCATATCTGTGCAAAAGAGATCCATTTGTTGTCATGGATATGTCTCTCATGTATCTTTTTGCTATCCTTACGAGAATAGTTACATCCTCCCGCATCAGGGGCTCGCCGCCGGTGATCTTTAGCTTTTTTATTCCAAGCTCGCTCGCTATCTTTAGAGTTCTTTCAAAGTCTCCAGCGCTTATCTCTCTTTTACCATTACCCATCTCACCTTCGTGATGGCAGTATATACAATTCATATTGCATCTCTGGGTTATAGAGATCCGCAGATTGTTGACATTCACAATATGCATATGTATGCACGTCCTAAAAACCTTTTTGTTCTAGCTATATAAATTTATATATAACATTGCAGGTATTGATGCTATGGTTGATCTTCTCTTAGTTCTACCTCTGGTTGTTTATCTTGTTGCACTTCTAGCAATAGGCTTTTTATCCTCCAGAAGAATCTCTGACAGAAGTGATTACTTTCTGGGAGGGAAAAAGCTTCCTGGCTGGGCTTTAGCGCTATCTGAGCGCTCCACAGACATGAGCGCATGGCTCATAATAAGCGTTCCAGCTCTGGCCTATACCATGGGTCTTGAAGCAATATGGGTTCCTGTCGGATGTTATATTGGGTCAGTGATCCAGTGGGTTTTTTATTCAAAGAAGCTGAGAGAGGAGCAGGAAAAATACGGTGCTATAACAGCTGTGGACTACCTCGCAAAGAAGCACAGAAGCAAAGCCGTTAGGGCGCTGGGAGCTGTAACCTGCCTCATATTCTACACAATATACACTGCTTCGCAGTTCGCTGGTGCTGGAAAAATATTGAGGCAGACATTTGGCCTGCCCATAATTTACGGCATGATCATAGCTGCAGCTGTCATCATCATATACTCGGTCACAGGCGGGTTCATGTCTGTTGTGTGGACAGATGTTATTCAGGCGCTCTTGATGATTATAACTCTCTGTGTAACCCCCATAATAGGCATATATGCCCTCAGAGCTAACGGGTTAACTCTCATGGGCACACTCCGTACAAATGAAATGCTAAATCCTTTTGGAAATGCGAAAGGAATAGGGATAGCTCTTCTGCTTGGCACCCATCTCAGCTGGATATTCGGGTATCTTGGTGGGGAGCCCCATTTTTTTATAAGACATATGGCTGTAAGAAATGAAAAAGAGAGAAAACAGGCGATGGTCATAGCGATGGTATGGGGGCTGTTCATAGCCATAGGCTCCTGGGCGCTGGGAGCTGTAGCATTTGCGCTGTTTGGACCAAATGCTGTTGTTGACCCTGAGGACATAATGCCATTCGCCGTTATGACTCTAATGCCTCCTGTAATTGCAGGCATCCTTCTCTCCGGTGCTATAGCAGGCATGATGTCCAGCGTAGACTCGCAGCTTCTTGTGGCAAGCTCTGCAGCCTCAGAGGATCTCTATTGCGAGCTGATATCTGAGGGTAGGGTTAAAGAAAACAGGGCTTTACTTATATCAAGAATGACTGTGGTTGTTATTGGTGTGTTCGCCCTGCTCTTTGCTCTCTTCGGAAGCGACGTTGTCTACACTCTGGTTTCATATGGCTGGTCAGGTCTTGCTGGAGCCTTTGCACCTTCAATAACCCTCTCCCTCTTCTGGAAGAGATTCTCCAAAGCAGGGGTTTGCGCATCTTTCATCACAGGAATATTGACAACCGTCCTGTGGATCTCTCTTGGATTGAGTGTGATTCTTACGGAGCGCATAGTCTCTTTCATTATTCCTTTTGTTGCGGCTGTTATTGCCTCTCTTGCTTTTCCTGATACCAAAAAAGTGATAAATGAACAGAAAGAATAGGTTTTATGCTCCTGGCTTTAATATCGGATATCCATTCAAACCTGCCTGCGCTGAGAGCGACCCTTGAAAAGATAGATGAGCTGGGTGCTGAAAAGATCATATGCTGTGGGGATATTGTGGGCTATAACTCTTTTCCCTCAGAGTGCTTTTATGAGCTAAGCAAGAGAGGTATTGAGAGCGTTATGGGAAACCACGATTATGCAGCCCTAACCGGGGATACAAAGGGGTTCAACAAATATGCTGCAGAAGCAATAGAATGGACAAGAAAGAACTTTGATACGAAAAAGCTCTCATCTTTACCCATAAGAATAGAGAAAGATGATATACTATTCACTCACGGAAGCCCGAGGAGCATCTTTGAATACATATTTCCAGATAGCTCCAGAGATCTCCTTGAGAGCATCGCAGATAAAGAGAGAGCGTTTACAGTTCTGGGGCACACACACGTCCCTATGATGGTTGAGACGAAGAAAGGTATCTATATAAATCCCGGCTCAGTCGGGCAACCAAGGGATGGAGATCCCAGGGGCTCTTTTGCCCTGTTGGATAGCGAAAGAAAAAAGGTGAGCTTTCAGAGACTGGAATATGATATAGACGAGACTGTAAGAGCAAACAGGAAAGCGGGTTTACCGGGCTTTCTTTCAGATCGCTTATATCTGGGGGTTTAAGATCCTGAAACTTCAATGATTTAATAGAAATTTATATATATTTTGAATGTATATTCATCATTGTGCCCGGAAAAAGGAGGTGCAGAAGAATAGCTTCTCAACCAAAATTCACATACTTTAAGCCTGCAGGCATTAGAGCTATGGATCTTGATGAGATTGAGCTAGGGATGGACGAATTTGAGGCAATAAGGCTGAAGGACTACCTGGGCTTAGAGCAGAGTGAAGCATCATTTGAGATGGGAATATCCCAGCCCACATTCCACAGGATCATAGAAGAAGCGCACAGAAAGGTGGCTAAAGCGTTCATTGAAGGGCTCCTGCTGAAGGTTGAGAGAGAAGAGCATGCGGTTATGGCAGAAAGAGAGAGCTCCAGGGTCTTCGGATGTTTTGAATGCGGCAATAGATGGCATGTAGACTATGGAGAGCCTAAACCTGTAGAGTGCCCTGTATGCGGCTCTGCACTTCTTAGGAGGGTTGAGGTGGATTAAATGCAAGGAAATGAAGAGGTTGAGAAAAATCTGAAGGATGTTAAGCACAGGATAGTGGTGATGAGCGGCAAGGGCGGTGTGGGTAAAAGCACCGTGGCAACAGGCCTTGCTATCGGTCTCAGCCGGAAGGGAAAGAAGACCGGTCTGCTAGACTGTGACATACATGGACCAACTATTCCAAAGATATTCGGGATAGATTCGGGTTTGAGAGCAACAAATGAGAATAGAATGTTACCTTCAGAGGTAGCAAAGAACCTCTCTGTTGTCTCCATGGGTCTGATACTTGAGAAGGACAAACCTGTCATATGGAGGGGTCCGTTGAAGATGAAAGCGATAACGCAGTTTCTCGGGGATACAGAGTGGGGAGCACTGGATTACCTGATCGTAGATCTGCCGCCCGGCACAGGAGATGAACCCCTCAGCATAGCACAGCTCATGCTAGAGATGGACGGTGCCCTGATAGTTACAACACCTCAGGATGTAGCTCTGATAAGCGTAAGGAGATCAATAAACTTTGCCAGAGCGCTCAACATGCCTGTGCTGGGGCTCGTGGAGAACATGAGCGGATTCGTCTGTCCCTATTGCGGAAAAAGTGTAGATATTTTTAAAAAAGGTGGTGGCGAGAAGGCAGCGAAAGAGATGGGTGTTGATTTCCTGGAGAGAATTCCGCTAGATCTAAAGATCGTTGAATCAGAGGATGAGGGTAAGGAGTACTTTAACGAGTACTTTGAGGAGCTGACGGAGAAAATAAGCAAAAAAATTGAGGAGAGGTGAAAAATGCCATACAGAGATAGAACAGGACCTCTGGGCTTAGGGCCCAGAACAGGATGGGGGAGAGGATACTGCAGCAGGTATCCGGTTACCAACAGGTATTGGGCACCACGGAGCTACTATGGCCCATATTACCGCTTTTGCCGGGGTCGTAGAGGGCAGTGGTAAATAAAAAATAGGAGGTGAAAAAAATGTGGGGAAGATACCCAGGAAACGGGCCTTTCAGCAATCTCCCTCCCTGGGAGAGGCCTGGATGGGTCTACGGTAGAGGCCGGCGCCAGTGGTATCCATATGGATACCCTGAATATCCAGCCTACGGAACGAAAGAAGAAGAGATAGCCGCTCTGAAAAATGAGCGGAGCGCCCTTCAGGCAAGACTGAGGGAGATAGAGGAAAGGCTGAAGGAGCTGGAGGGCTAACCCTCCAACCCTCCAGTTAAAGGTAAGGGGTGTAATGTAAAAATGAAGGTTTGTGTTACAACTATGGGAAATGATCTAAACTCCCCAGTAGATCCGAGATTCGGAAGGTGTGCCAGCTTTATAATAGTTGATGCAGATAGCATGGATTTCAAGGTCCTGCAAAACAGGAGCGTCTATCAGTCTGGAGGAGCAGGCATACAGGCTGCAGGAGATGTGATCAGAGAAGGGGTAAAATGCGTGATCTCCGGAGCAATAGGACCAAATGCGATGGGGGTTCTCAGCTCTGCTGGAGTTGAGTTTTATGAAGCTCTGCCCGGAAGCGTAAGGGACAACATTGAGGCACTAAAAGGGAGGAGATTGAGAAGGATCTCTGGTCCAACGGTTCCCGGGCACTTCGGTCAGGGGGGTAGAGGTGGTGGATATGGAAGAAGATGGTGAAAGGCTTGGCCTGGGCCCAGGTGGCTACTGTGTATGCCCGAACTGTGGTTACAGAGAGAAGCACAAGAAGGGCACTCCGTGCAGCACTCTAAAGTGCCCAAAGTGCGGTACAGAACTTACAAGGGAAGACCATGATTAAGGTTGATGAGGATAGATGCACAGGTTGTGGCGCATGTATTAATGCATGTCCCTTCGGCGCTATCTCTATGATGGGTAGCAAAGCAAAGATAGAAGAAGATCTTTGCAGGGGTTGCATGATCTGCGCAAGATACTGCGGTGAAGGCGCTATTGTTGCTGAAAGAGCTGGAGAAAAAACTGAAGAAGTCAAGAGAAAACTCGAGAAGACCGTAGAAGAGCTTGAAACAGGTAAAATAAGCTGTGAAAGAGTAGAGGAACTTGAAGGAGTGGTAACTCTATTAAAGAATGAATGTATTGCAAACTCGGGGGCTCAGAGGTACTCTGGCGAAGAATACAGATATGACCCTGGTCCTGGAGGTGGATATGGCTTTGGAAGAAGGTACAGAAGGAGGTGAAAGATGAAGGTGGCGGTGGTTACGGATGATGGAAATACCGTGAGTCAGCACTTCGGGAGAGCAAGGTATTATGCGATCTTCGAGGTTGAGGATGGAGAGATAATAAATAAAGAGCTAAGAAGCAAGGAAGGACATCACACATTTATGCATGAGGCTCATACCTCTGGACCGCACGGCTATGAGTCGCAATCGCAAAGCAAGCATGAAACAATGGCTGAAACAATAGAGGATTGTAGCGCTCTGATAGCTGGAGGCATGGGCTATGGTGCCTATGAGTTCTTCAAATCACTGGGCATAGAGGTTATAGCCACAGATGTGCCTTATGCAGAAGAGGCTGTAAGAGAGTATATAAAAGGAGAGCTCAGAGATCTCAGGGAAAGACTGGACTGATGAGAGCAAAGCTTGAGTGCATACCCTGCCTTCAAAGGCAGGTGGTTGAGGCCATCAGAATGGCAACGAATGAAGAGGGCGAGCAAGAAAAAGTCTTAAGGGAGGTGATGGGGGCCCTTGAACGCATGGACTGGAAAGAAAATCAGCTGAGAATATCAAAAAAGGTTCATGGGATAGTTTTGCAAGAGCTCGGGGACCCTTACATAAAGGTAAAGGAGGAGAGCAACAGAATGGCCCTTGCCCTCTATCCAGAGCTCAAAAGGATTGTAGAGAGCTCAGAGGATAGGATCGCAACAGCCATAAAGATATCCATAGCCGGTAACGTAGTAGATTACGGTCCCGAGCGGAGGATAGAGGTGAATGAGGCTATGAACAGAGCTTTGAGCGCAAAGCTGGATGAAGAAACGTACAAGAGTTTTCTGAAAGACCTTGAAAGCTCTGATGAGATCCTTTTCTTTGCGGACAATTGTGGGGAGATAGTGTTCGATAAGCCTCTCCTGGAGCTGCTCAACAAGAAGGTAAGGTTTGTTGTGAAAAAGAGGCCTATACTGAACGATGCAACGGCAAAGGATGCGATTGAAGCTGGCATATCTAACATACCACACATAGAGCTGGTTGAGATGGAGGCGGGAGAGAACGAGAGATTGCTCGGGGAAAAGGCACCTGTCATAAGCAAGGGTCAGGGAAACTATGAGGCTTTAAGCGAGCACAAAGGCATATACTTCCTGCTGGTAGCAAAGTGCCCATTGATAGCCGATTGCCTGGGGGTTGATGTAGGAAGCATAGTCTTCAAGAGGGGGTCATGAAGATAAAAATTCTATATGATGATGCGCCCGGGGTAAAGGGGATGATTCCTTCCCATGGTTTTTCCTGTCTGATAGATAAAGAGGTGCTGTTCGATGCAGGGTGGGATAGTAGCATACTCCTAAAAAACGCTCTGTTTGCCGGTATAGATCTTGCCGGCATAAAAAAGATGGTCATTTCGCATGCACACTGGGATCATATGGGCTCTCTGCCTGCCCTTCTGCCGTTCGATAAAAGGAGCGATAAAACAGTCTATTTTCCTTCAGCTACCGTAAATATGCGAAAAGAGCTGGAAAAGAGAGCAAACCTCATAACGGAGAAAGAGCCTGTAGCGGTAACAGAGGATATTTACACAACAGGGCTCATGGGCAAGGATATAGAAGAGCAGGCGCTGGTGATAAAGGGCAGGCAAGGTCTTGTTATATTAACCGGGTGCGCTCATCCAGGTGTTGCAGAGATCATAGAGAGAGCCAGAAAGCTTTTCGGTGATGATATCTATGCACTCATAGGGGGTTTGCACGACTTTAGGGATCTGGAGCTTTTAAAGGACATAAAACTTATAGCTCCATGCCACTGCACGGTTGAGAAAGAGAGGATATTAAAAGAGTCTAAATCTTTAAGATGCGGTGTAGGAACGGAGATAGAGGTGTGATTATGAGGGCTAGAGAAGAGGTAGAGAGATTGATAAAGGAAAAAGATCTAAGAAGCCTGCTGCTTAAAGCTGGAGAGCTTCACGGGCACTTCTGCCCCATGCTCAGCTTAGGCGTTAAGGCTGGTGCATACGCTATGAATGAACTTGGAGGAGAAAATCCCGGTATGGAGGAGATCATTGCAATAGTAGAAACGAACAACTGTTTCAGCGATGGAATTCAGTTTGTTACCGGCTGTACCTTCGGCAACAACGCTTTGATCTACAGAGATTTTGGCAAGACCGCTGTAACGCTTGCAAAAAGGAGCGGCGATGGGATAAGGATCTCAGTGAAGCCTGGAGCCTTCATGGATCCTGAGACCGAGGATCTCTTTCAGAAGGTTGTTGTGCGAAGAGAAGGAAGCAGAGAGGAGACAGAGAAGCTCATGAAAGGGTTTGAAAATGCAGCCTTTTCCCTTCTTGATAGGGATGAGCTTTTTCTCTGTGAAAGGGTTAAGATAGATATACCGGAGTATGCTCCGATATTTGAGAGCGAGGTATGCGAAGAGTGCGGTGAAAGCGTTATGTCTACAAGAATGGTTAAAAAAGATGGAAGAAAACTGTGCATCCCATGCGCAGGAGGAAGCTATCTTGAGCTTAATGGGAGCGGGATTGTAAGATATGAGGATAAAACCATTTGAAGAACATTACGATAGATGGTTCGAAGAGCACAGATACGCTTACCTTTCAGAGCTTGAGGCTGTAAAGTGCCTTATCCCTGAAGGAAAAGGTATAGGGGTAGGCATGAGCTCCGGCAGGTTTGCAGAACCTCCTGGAATAAAGGTTGCACAGGGTATAGCTGAAGATCTACCCTTTGAGGATGAAAGCTTCGATTTTGTGCTGATGGTCACAACCATATGTTTCCTTGATGATGTTAAAAAAGCTTTTAAGGAAGCGCATAGAGTTCTAAAGCGTGGGGGAAGCATTATAATAGGCTTCATAGATAAAGAGAGCCCTCTGGGAATAGAGTACCTGAAGCATAAGGAAGAGAGTGCCCTCTATAGAGACGCAACTTTTTATACCGTTAACGAAGTTCTCTCCTTTTTGAATGGGTTCAGGGTAGCTTCTGCGCTCCAGACCACATTCAAGCCTCTAAATAAAATAGATTCCATAGAGCCTGTGGTTGAGGGATATGGAAAAGGCTCTTTTGTTGCGATCAAAGCGATAAGGGAGGGATAAATGTCCTACATCTATGGTCCTGTGCCATCAAGGCGTCTCGGCAGATCTCTCGGCGTTGATCCTCTACCATTGAAGACCTGCAACTTTTCATGCGTATACTGCCAGCTTGGAAGAACTGAAAGATACACAAAGGGCAGGAAAGAGTTCTTTCCTAAGGAAGATATCGCTGAAGAGATGGAAGAAAGGGTAAGAGAGATTGGAAGAGAAAATATAGATTATATAACATTTGCAGGGAGCGGTGAGCCAACACTTTACAGTGCTCTCGGATGGCTTATAGAAAAGGCTAAAGAGTACGGAAAGGTAGCTATGCTTACAAACGGCTCTCTTTTGAGTGATAAAGAAGTAAGGAAAGAGCTGCGTAAGGCGGATGTTGTCCTTCCTACTCTCGATGCGGGTTATGAGGGGACTTTCAAAAGGATAAACAGACCTTATAGAATATCCTTTGATACGATGATAGAAGGCATGGTTAATTTCAGGAAAGAATTTAGAGGGGAGCTCTGGTTTGAGTTCATGGCTATAGATGGTTTAAATGATAGCCAGCAAGAAATATCAAAGGTAAAAGAGATCCTTGATGCTATAGGGGCTGATAGGGTCTACATAAACGTGCCGATAAGGGCTCCTGCTGAGCCGTGGGTCAGAGGATCCAGAAAAATACAGGAGATAAAAGCGGCGCTCTCTGAGAGCCTTGAGATAGTGATGCCGGAAGAAGGAGAGTTCGGAATAGTATCGAGAGATAAAAAAGGGGTAAGAAGAGAGATACTGGACATAATAAGGAGGCATCCGATGAGGAGGAAGCAGATAGAAAAAGCACTGATAATGAAGGGATTTGAGGATTTGCTCGAGGAGCTCATTGAAGAGAAGGAGATAGAGCCTTTTTTTTATGAGGGTAGAGAATATTTCAGAGTGAGAAAGAAATGAAGAGCGATGAAGTGATCAGAGCCAGCAACCTGTCAAAGAGATATGGCGATTTCTTAGCAGTAGATAATATCAGCTTTTCAGTTAAAAGAGGAGAAATATTCGGATTTATTATGAGCGTAATAATAACCCTGCCATCTGTGATTTTTTTAGGGCTAAACCCTGACTTCTTTTCCCTATTTCTTATAATCATTCCCTCCTTACTTGCTTTCTCAGCCCTGGGCTCTCTCCTCTGCGTCATGGTTAAAGAGATATTTGAGGCACAGACGTTGCTGAATTTTCCCAGGTTCATCATGGTATTCCTGTGCGGAGTTGTATACCCGATCTCTGCCATGCCCGAAGCACTGAGATGCATAGCTTACATGATGCCCCTGACCTATACCGTTGAGGGTGTGCGTCTTTCCATATCTGGCTCATCTATTGTTTTCGGAGATGCTATCGTGCTCTCTCTATTTTTCCTGCTTTTTGTTCTCTTAGCAATGAAATTCTTTGCCAGGAAGGTGAAAACATGATGATAGCTGTAGCCAGTGGGAAGGGAGGAAGCGGAAAGACGCTCATAGCCACAAGTTTGGCTCTTGCACTGGATGAAGAGCTAACATTTCTTGATTGCGATGTCGAAGAGCCAAACAGCGCTATATTCCTTAAACCGGAGATAGAGGAGGAGGAAAAAGTCTATAAGCTTGTGCCCTCCGTAGATTATGAAAAGTGCAACTTCTGCGCGAAGTGCGAAGAGGTGTGTGCATACAATGCCATAGTGGTGGTAAAAGAAAAAGTGATGATATTTCCAGAACTTTGTCACAGCTGCGGGGCATGTTCAGCTTCCTGCCCCACGACTGCGATAAGAGAAGAGGGGCAGGAGATGGGAATCATAAGAAGAGGGAAAAGGGAGAGGATAGAGTTTTATGAAGGAGAGCTCAAGGTAGGAGAGCCTATGGCTACCCCACTCATAAGGAGAGTAAAGAGTAAGAGAAGAGAGCTCACAATTACAATTGTAGATTGCCCTCCAGGAACTTCATGTCCTGTTATGGAAAGCGTAAGAGGGAGCGATTATATCCTTCTGGTAACGGAGGATACCCCATTCGGATTGAACGATCTTGAGATGGCTTTAGACACATTTGGAGAGATGGGTATGCAAATAAGAAGAATGGGGGTTATCATAAACAAGAGCCTTGAGCGGGGGGAGATAGAGGAATTCTGCAAGGCAGAGGGGATAGAGGTTTTGATGCATCTGCCTCTGGATAGAGAGATAGCCAGGAGTTATTCGGAGGGAAGACCACTTCTTCAATACAAAGAGGAGTTTAAGAGCCTCTATAGGAGGATAAATGAGACAGATAGCTGTGATTAGCGGAAAGGGGGGAAGCGGAAAGACAACCATTGTAGCATCTATAGCCTCTGTGACAGAAAGAGTTGTGCTTGTGGACTGTGATGTTGATGCCCCAAACCTCGGAATACTCATAAAGCATGAAATAAGAGAGAAGCATGAGTTTTACGGCATGCAGAAGGCCAGTATCCTGCAGGATAAGTGCATTTCATGCGGTCTGTGCGAGGAAGAGTGCAGGTTCGATGCAATACATAAGGATGATGGTATGTATAGCATAGACAGAACAGCATGCGAAGGGTGCAGAGTCTGCGCAAAGGTATGCCCTTCAGAAGCCATAGAGATGATTGATAATCTTTCAGGCTACTGGTTTCTGTCTTATTCAGCGTACGGACCATTCATTCATGCAAAACTTAAAGCCGGAGAGGAAAATTCGGGCAAACTTGTCTCTCTTATAAGAAATGAAGCGAGAGAGGTTGCGGAGAAAACAGATACTGTGTTGATAGATGCTCCTGCCGGGATAGGATGCCCTGTTATAGCCGCTCTCTCCGGCGTTGATGAGGCTATTGTTGTCTTTGAACCGACCCTCTCAGGATTGCACGATGGAATAAGAGCAATAGAGATCGCAGAGCACTTTGGTGCGAAGATATATTGCATGATAAACAGGAGCGATCTCAACGAAAAAATAAGCAATGAGATAAAGGGGCTATGCCGACAGAAGGGTATAGATATACTGGAAGAGATACCATACGATATCAGATTCGTTAAGGCGCTCAGCGAAAAAAGAATAGCCGCTGAAGTGTATGAGGATATCAGACACACATTTGAGGGCATATGGGCGAGAATAGATGAGTCTGGTTGATAAACTTATAGACTCTGTGGACGATATCGCTGCAGAGGATCTGAGAATAGGAAAGAGATATACAGCAGCAAAGGTGGATGGGAGGATAGGTTTAGCATACTCTTCTGGCTCCAGGAAGTGCACAGAGATAGAAGCAAGAAAGGCTTTGCTAAGATCTAAAGATCTATGCAAAGCCTCAGTCGGAGCTGCTGTTCTGAATGCTCTTCTACCTCCAGGTGAGTATAAAAAACTCAACGTCTTTGAGCACATACTGGACATAGCAGAAAATTATAGGCACAGGTATAAAAAGATAGGGGTGGTCGGGAGATTTCCTTTTATCCATGAGCTCAGAAAGATAAATAACAATGTTCTTGTTTTTGAGCTTGAGCCGAAAGAAGGGGAGCTTCCGGCTACGCTTGAAGACGATCTCTTGCCTGATTGTGACATGGTTGTAATAACAGGTGCTTCTCTGGTCAATCATACCCTCGAAAAACTATTGAGGTTAAGTGAAGGTTATACGCTTGTTATAGGCCCCACAACCCCGTTATCACCACTGCTATTCGATTACGGGGCGCACCTTATCGCCGGTGTTAGAGTGATGGATAAAAGGATCCTTGATATCGTTGAAAAAGGTGGTGGGACAAAAGATTTTAAGACCTGCACAGAGGATGTTATTGTTGATCTCTCTGAACTCTAGCTTTATCCAGTTGTCAGATCAAACAGAGAAAATTTTAAACGGAACAGATGATATTACCGTTTATGTTCGGGAGAAATAATATAAATGAGATAGCAACAATAGCGCTGTGCCTTCTTTTTCTAGCGCTGCCCATCTCGCAGAGCGCTAGAGCAGAGGGAGAACAAGTTACCCTGCAGAGATCGCAGCCACTGCGATTTTGCTCTCCCGTAGTAACCCGGGGTATAGATACAGTTCTGGTGATTTTTAGCTACATAAACCCGGTTTTAGGGCGTGCGCTAACTTTGCCATGGAGACCTGCGGCAATATCGCTGGTGGTTAATCCATTAGAGAGCATAATGTATAATAGTATTCTTAAACCCTTGCAGAGACTCAGTCAGGGTGTTATGGTTCAGGATATAATGCCGGAAGAACTCTATGAAAGACTTCAAGCTGGCGAGGATATAACACTCATCGATGTGAGATCGCCCGCAGAGTATGCAGAATACCACATAGCTGGCGCAATAAATGTTCCATTAGATGATGTTGTTAGCTATTTGAAGAGTGGCGAGCTGCCCCATGATAAGCCTGTCGTATTTATATGCAAGAGTGGCTTTAGAGCATATCTGGCTACCATGTCTGCTTTGGCTCATGGATACACAGAGGTTTACAACCTCCACCATGGGACTGATGGCGGCTGGATACACGACGCAGGTCTTCCTGTTGTCCCGGAACAGGAATAGAATGAGCATGGGAGATCCCTGTTTTATATGGTGCGCATAACCCCTTGCCACCTTCGGCAAGCACCTCTCTAAACTTATACGTCGAAAACCAAAAGATATATACAAAGAGAGTATTTGTTTTTATGTCCCACGTCTTTAGTTATATCCGGAGGCAAAAATGATCCTGCTTAAAGATGGGCTCATAGTGCCTATGGCTGGAAGAAAAGCTGTTAAGGGCTCCGTTTTAATCGATGGAAACAGGATAAAAGAGGTTGGAGAGGTTAAAGAAAAGGTAGATGAAGAGATAGACTGCAGGCACAAGATAATAATGCCGGGGCTTATAGATACGCACATACACCTAGCTCAGGCACTCCTGAGAGGGTGCGCAGACGATATTCCGCTAGTAAGATGGCTAAACGAGAGAGTCTGGCCGCTCCAGAGCACCTATGATCCAGAGCTTGGCTCGTTGAGTGCGGAGCTCTGCATAGCTGAGATGCTCCTCTCAGGCACAACAACATTCTTAGAATCAGGGCTTCACACGAAATATGGCATAGATGGCATAGCCAGGGTTGTTGAGCGCAGTGGAATAAGAGGGTATATCTCAAAGATGCTTATGGACAGCCCATACTATGCTAACCACAGGATGTACGAGGGCATGGTCGAGGATAAGGAAGAGGCGATGAAAGAAGCTCTAAGCCTCTTTGAGAGATGGAATGGTAAAGGAGGGATAAGGGTAGCATTAGCCGCAAGAACCCACTGCACGCCAGAGCTATACAGAGAGATCTCTGAGATGGCAGAGACCCTTGATACAATAGCAACACTCCATTTCTGCGAGATAGAGGAAGATGTCTCTTTTTTAAGAAAGGAGTATGGGATGAGCCCTGTGGAGTTCCTTGAGCACTGTGGGCTAAACAACGAGAGAGTAACTTTAGCACACTGCGTCTGGTTGGGGGATGCAGAGGGGTTGAAGGCTAACGTTGCTCACTGCCCTGCGAGCAACTTCAAGCTAGGAAGCGGGATAGCTCCTGTTAAAGAGATGCTGGACAAAGGAGTGAATGTAACACTGGGCTGCGACGGAGCCCCATGCAACAACACCTATGATCTTTTTAGAGACGTGTGGCTTGCTTCCATAGCACAGAAAGCCAGACTTCTGGACCCACAGGTTTTAAATGCATACGATACCCTCGCCATGGCTACGATAAATGGTGCTAAAGCACTTCGGATTGATTCTGGATCTATAGCGCCAGGCAAGCTTGCAGATGTTATAACCATAGATCTCAAACCCCATCTCATGCCTGTGAGGGATCCTGCCTCAACGATAGTTTATAGTGCAAAGGGGAGTGATGTTTGTGATGTGATAGTTGATGGAAAGGTTATTGTAGAGGATAGAGAGTTAAAAACTATCGATGTGAGTAAGCTCATGGATAGAGTGGAGGAAAAAGGTCTTTTGCCAGATAGGCTTGCTCACTTCCTATAATCGGAGCCCTTTATGGTTAACAGTGCTCTGTATACCTGCTCAAGGAGCATGACTCTAAAAAGTCCGTGCGAGAATGTGAGTTTTGAGAATGAAATTCTTTCGCCTTCAACATTCTCAGGTACCCCGAAGGGTCCACCAACGATGATAGAGATATTTTCAACGTAGGCTTTTCTAACAAGCTCTATAAACTCATCCTCATCGATCTCTCTACCTCCTGGCGAGGTTACATACGTATGCGCATATGCCCCTTTGTCTTTCGGTTCTCTCAGCTCAGAAACTTTCAGAACTCTAAAGCTTTTCACCCTGAGAGTGTAGTACCTCTCCAGGTCTCTGAAGGGATCCTCACTTTTGCCGACGAATAGAAGGTGAAGCATAAGGTTATTGTTGCCCAAAATTGAAATACTTTCTCTGCATTCACCATCTGATGGATCTGGTGATAGGAATAGTTGCGTGCACTCTTTTTAGCATATTCTCCTATCTCACAGACATATTGGACAGAAAAGGAGCTATCGTGTCCTTTTTCCTGGGGCTTCTTGTGTTTTTTTGCTCAGATCTCTACTGGCTTCTGCTCCTCATATTTTTTGTTCTCATATGCTATATTGCCACCATAGCAAAAAAGGAAGAGAAGGTTAAGAGACACTGGAGCGTTAAGGATAGTATAAGAGGGGAGAACAACGTTGTTGCAAACGGAATAGTGCCTATAGCTATCGCAGCCCTCTCTTTTATCAACAGTCCAGTCATGGGATTGTGCTACATAACAGCTATAGCCGCAGCGACTTCGGATACGTTTGCGAGCGAGCTGGGGATACTATCGAACGATACCTATCTGATAACAACCCTTAAGAGAACCAGAGTAGGGACCGATGGTGGCATATCTCTCCTGGGGGAATTATCAGCGCTGCTTGGTGCTTTCATAATAGCTCTTCTAGGCTGGCTCCTCATCTTCAGGCTTGATCCAGGGTATGCTTTCAGATCCCTCTTTTATCCAACTGTTTTCGGGTTTTTTGGGTGCCAGATAGATAGCTTCCTCGGAGCTATATTTGAGAGGAGAAGAAGGCTAAGCAAGGGGGAAGTAAATTTCTTATCAATAGCTTTAGCTACCTTAACCTCTGCGCCCTTCTATTTGCTATGATCTGTTCTCTAATTCTTATGTGTAATGGGCTAGCATGTCATTTCTTCTTCTTGTAAACCCACCCTCCAGATCTTTCTTTACACGTATGTAGAAGTCCACAATTTCCGGCGTAACCGATGGCTGAACCTTTTCTAGAGCTCTCTCAAAGAATTCGGATGATACAACCTCTGCTCCGTCTCTGAGGGCATTGAAACCCGCTTCTCTACACAGAGACTTTATGTCCGCACCCGTATAACCCTCGGTTTTCTCAGCCAGCCTATCTATATCTACATCTTCAGCCAGAGGCATGTTTTTTGTATATATCTTAAAGATCTCAATCCTTTCGCCCTTGTTTGGTGGCATTATCAATATTAGCTTATCAAATCTCCCCGGGCGTAGAAGACTCCTGTCCAGCAGGTCAGGTCTGTTTGTGGCCCCAAGGATAAAGACCCCCATATTTTCCTCCAGACCATCTATAGATGTGAGGAGCTGATCCACTATGCGCTTTGACACTCCTCCATCTGAGTCAAAACCCCGGGTGGATGCTATAGAGTCAAGCTCATCAAGGAATATTATGCATGGGGCTGCCTGCCTCGCTTTCTTGAATATCTCCCTTACCGCTTTCTCACTTTCTCCTACCCATTTGCTCATTATTTCTGGGCCTTTGATGCTTATAAAGTTCAGCCCGCACTCATTTGCAACAGCCTTTGCCAGTAAAGTCTTTCCTGCACCTGAGGGACCAAACAGGAGTATGCCCCTTGGCGGATCTATGCCTAATCTGGCTATATCAGCTCTTCTTTTTATGGGCCATTCTATGCTCTCTATGAGCTCCTGCTTCACCTCTTCCAAGCCTCCTATCTCGCTCCATTTTACCTTTGGTATCTCTACATAAACTTCCCGCAAGGCGCTTGGCTCTACTACCTTGAGAGCCTCCATAAAGTCCATCATCTTTACTTCAATGGAGTCAAGAACTTCTGCGGGTATTGAATTCTCAAGGTCCAATGCTGGCAGATACCTGCGCAGACATTTCATTGCTCCCTCTCTCGCTAAGGCAGCCAGATCTGCTCCAACAAATCCATGCGTCATATCTGCAAGCTCTTCCAGCTTTACATCTTCAGCCAAAGGCATCCCTCTCATATGTATCTGGAGTATTTCCAATCTCCCTTCCATATCGGGGGCTCCTATAGCGATCTCTCTATCAAATCGTCCCGGCCTTCTCAATGCCGGGTCTATATCATCAGGTCTGTTTGAGGTCCCTATAACCACAACTCTACCCCTGTCCCTCAGGCCATCCATGAGGCTCAACAGCTGTGCAACAACCCTTCTCTCAACCTCTCCCTGCACTTCACCTCTCTTTGGGGCTATTGAATCTATCTCATCGATACACAGTATTGCTGGAACGCTGCGTTCGGCCTCCTCGAATTTTTCTCTGAGCCTCGCCTCGCTTTCCCCATAAAACTTATTCATGATCTCCGGTCCCTGGATGGAAAAGAAGTTCGCACCGCTCTCATTTGCTACAGCTTTTGCTATCAGTGTTTTTCCTGTGCCCGGAGGACCATGAAGCAGAACACCCTTCGGTGGCTCTATGCCGAGGCGCTCAAATAGCTCTGGATGCTTCATCGGAAGCTCTATTATCTCCCTTATAGTCCTTATCTCTTCCTTTAAACCACCGATGTCTTCATAGCTCACCTTTGGAGCTCCCTCCGCCTTTACTGCTTCTTCCCTTGCCTCTATCTCTGTGTCCTCAAATATCTGAACTATGCCCGAGGGCTCTGTTTTAAGAGCGATGAATGGTGTTGCGTTTCCGAATATAGCGACCCCGGGTATGATTATCGTATCTCCCCTTGCTACGGGTCTTCTGAGCAACCCCCTCTTTGCCATCAGAGCAATGTACTCGGAGCTTATAGAAACTTTTTGCTTTGTTGCTGGAGCTATTACTATTCTTTTTGCAGGCTTCGGGTTCGCCTTTCTGATTGTTACTTTATCACCAAGAGAGGCCCCTGCGTTGTTCCTTATTATATAATCGATCCTTACTATCCCTTTGTTATCATCCTCCGGGAATAGTCTCCAGGCGACCGCAGCGGTGGTTTTTTTGCCAACGATCTCTATAACATCCCCTATGGATATGTTTAGCAGCGTTCTCGTAGCGGTATCTATTCTCGCTCTGCCAAAGCCTACATCTGGCCTGAGACCTTCTTCTACCCGAAGTTCTATGTTCTCTTTTCCTTGCATTATATTATAATCCGTGTTATGAGCTTATAAGGGTTTTGCTTCTTTGGAGCGCCGAACAATTTAATGGATACACCATACAAATGATCTAAAGCCTATCTGTCTCAGCTTATCCCTGTGAGCCTGCCACAAATAAATTCTTTGCTTTGCTATCTCCTGTTGCTCCTACCCCTCAAGCTCTTAAAGCAGAAAGTTAAGGACAAGCGACTAAACTTTTAATAAACTTTAGATCAATAATATTTTATGAATGTTGTTTTCAACGAGCCCGTAGCTATCTCTGGCTTTTTCGAGAAGTTTGATGAAAGGAAAAGAGAGAAATCTGAGCTCATATCCTCCTTCCCTTCAAGGGAGATCCTCACCATCCTGGATCGTGTGAGAGGTAAATGGAGGGCTGGTAGTTACAGAGAGGCCGCGATGGAGAAGCTACCAGAGCTAACAGGCTTCTCAGAGAGCACGGTAGAAGAAGGATTGAACATGCTTTGTGACATTCTGTCAAAGAAAAACCTTGAGAGGAGAATAAAGACTGAGCTCGGGTGTTCCCTTGATGGCTGGGGAGGAAAGGGGAACATAAGGCTTTTTGCTGTTCCTCTGGGCTCAACTCTCCATGTGCTGGCAGGCAACATCTTCGTGAGCGGTATAGAGTCCCTGGTTAACGGAATTATCACAAAGAATCTCAACGTTGTGAAGGTCCCATCATCTGGTAGGCTCTTTCCATACCTCTTTCTCAGAAGCGTTGAGGAGTGCTCACCGGAGCTTGCCTCCACAATATCCATGATCTCATTCAAAGGTGGTAATAAAAGGGTTGAGAAAAAGCTGAAAGAGAGGATGGATGGGATAATAGTCTGGGGGGGTATGGATGCGGTCCAGAGCTATAAGAGAGATCTCCCTCCCGGCAAGGTTTTGATTGAGCACGGGCCTAAGTGTGGTGTAGGGGTAGTTGAAGACCTTGAGGAGAACCTTGCGAAGAATATAGCCATGGATGTTGTATCATGGGAGCAGCGCTCATGCGCATCACTTCAGGTTCTCTACATTAAGAGAGAAATGAGAGATCTGATAAAAGATGTCGGAAGAGAGCTCGACGGTTTTTCCGAGAACCCTCTCGACAGAGATCATGCTGTTGAGGTTATGAAAGCAAAGGAGATCGCCAGAATGGGCAAGGCCTTCGGGGACTATGATTACTTTTTCTCCGAAGAGCCTTTGAAGTGGCAGGCGATCTTCACAAAAGGATTTGAGCTATCCCCCCTCGGAAGGACGCTCTACGTCAGGGAGTATGATGACATTAAAGAGGTCATAAGAGAGATCCCCAAGGAATACACGCAGACCGTTGCCATAAGCTCAAAGAGAGATAAAGAGATAGGAAAGATGTTCGCTGAAGCCGGGGCAACAAGGATAGTGAGATTTGGCAGAATGACTTCAGGTGCGCCGGGGGCACCGCATGATGGTGATTTTCCCCTGAGGGAGCTTGTGAGACTCTGTGGGATGGAACTATGAGCCTTGAAAGTGTCCTTAAGGCTGCTGAGAGGTCAGAGTTCTATGCAGGAAGGCAGAATAAGAAACAGCTGCTTACAAAAAGGGATATAGCGGAACATGGCCCAGGGGGAACAAGAAAGATCCTGACCGGAGAGATGAGGGATTGCTACCTATTTTCTTCCGGTGGCACGACATCAACGCCCACATTTGCTGTTTATACCAAGAAAGAGTTTGATCGCTCAACAGATTTTCTTGCAAGGGATTTCGGGGAGATAATAGGGAGCGATGATAACGTGGCAAACCTCTTAGCCCCAGGGAACCTGTGGACTGCATATGCAGCTGTTGACAGAGCTCTCAACAAGATCGGGTGCAACATACTCCCTCTGGGGAGCAATGCACCCAACAACATGATAGCCAGGATCCTGGAGGATTTCTCAGCCACAGTGCTAATCGGATGTCCCTCTTCTCTGCTCTCCATTGCCTCCGCTGTTAAG
Source organism: Thermoplasmatota archaeon (assembly GCA_034190325.1). GTDB lineage: Archaea > Thermoplasmatota > UBA186 > UBA287 > UBA287 > UBA287. Next base: position 801 of record JAXHST010000068.1, on the reverse strand, counting down.
GGCTCATTCTGTGTTGAGAAGATAATATATGGAGGAGAATTTTTATATAAAGGAGGAATGAAGCTTCTGAAAGAGAGCTTTGGAGCTGATAATTTCTTCTCGTTTTACGGGCCTGTTGAGAGCGGATACGTCGGTATACAGAAAAAAGGATCCCCCTCCACGGTGCACACTGTAGCAGAGGAATACCACCTTGTTGAGATAACAGATGAGGGCAGGATAGTTCTGACAAACCTTGATAGAGAGCTTATGCCTATAATAAGGTTTGATACGGGCGATATGGGCAGGTGGTGCGGTAAAAATAGGTTTGAGCTTTCAGGTAGGGTTGGGGAAGAGATGAAGGTAGGTGGCGCATGGATATCCTACAGAACCATTTACGAAGCTGTCAGTGAGGTCTGCTCTCCCATTGCGCTACAACTGATTATAAGCTCTGATGGTGCATCAGATAAGCTTGAGGTGAGGTTAGAGACCGCTGAGGAAATAGATAGGAGGGAGGTGGTGAACACTATCCTGATGAAGCTGAGAGAGAATGATGATGCGTTCATAGGAGAATTCTTCTCTAAGGGATCTTTCAGGCTTGATGTTGAGGCGCTACCACCGGGGGCGATTGAAAGGGTTGAGAAGACTGGTAAGGTGAAAAGGATTATAGATCTGAGAGATCATCAATACCACCTCAAGGAGACCCCGTCTTTCAAGGCGGGGAGGAATTGAGAGTGGGAGCAATGCTTAAATACTCCCATTACATCACATATCTGTGAGACCTTGAAAAGAGCAATCAAGTTACAGACAGACGGTTTGACGAAA
>JAXHST010000067.1:0-10829 GCA_034190325.1 Thermoplasmatota archaeon | reverse complement strand
GAAACCTTTTTTTGCAGCTTCTAAAATCCTATGATATATTCTACCTGATTAGAATACCTATAAGGGATTGAAACTAAGCAATCAAAGTTTTCAGGTGGGCATTTTCATCTGCACTGATTAGAATACCTATAAGGGATTGAAACGGATTAGTGGGGATATGGCTTTCTCTTATGCCTGTGAAGCTGATTAGAATACCTATAAGGGATTGAAACCTTCCCACTCTCTCTTTTGGGCAAGAAGCTCGTGAACTGATTAGAATACCTATAAGGGATTGAAACCCGTTCTTCTACCCCTGCCAGAACTACACCAACCAGCTGATTAGAATACCTATAAGGGATTGAAACTTCTGTGCAGGAGATGGTGAAGAAGATAGAGGAAAATGCTGATTAGAATACCTATAAGGGATTGAAACTTGATCCCTCCTATTCTTCTTTTGTGCGCTCCCATACTTCTGATTAGAATACCTATAAGGGATTGAAACTTAACCACCTCTTCTACACCCACACTTCCATTTTTACTCTGATTAGAATACCTATAAGGGATTGAAACCAAACTGCCATCTCTGCAAATACCCTTCCTTCTCTCTTCTGATTAGAATACCTATAAGGGATTGAAACTTCATCATGGTGCTTGGTGTGCTGGCAGTGAACTTACCTGATTAGAATACCTATAAGGGATTGAAACCAACTTTTAGCGTGCGTTCGTCAATACTCGCAGTGATAGCTGATTAGAATACCTATAAGGGATTGAAACAGTAGAAGACATCCCCATCATACTCTATCTGAAAACGTCTGATTAGAATACCTATAAGGGATTGAAACCTCTTCCTCTTTCATTCTTTCACCTCCCTCATAGGATTCTGATTAGAATACCTATAAGGGATTGAAACATCTCATTGCTTCACCTCCTAAAAAGAAAAAGGGGAGACTGATTAGAATACCTATAAGGGATTGAAACTTTTTGTGTATGCCTATTAGCTCGGCGCTTCAGGCTTCAGCTGATTAGAATACCTATAAGGGATTGAAACCAAGCACTTCCATACATTCTAAAATCCTATCCATCTCTCTCTGATTAGAATACCTATAAGGGATTGAAACTACCTGCTATCTCAATCTTGAAACGCTGGATGAGTGGATCTGATTAGAATACCTATAAGGGATTGAAACCTATTCTTTCCTTCTTTCGCTCTTCGGTATGAAATTCCATCTGATTAGAATACCTATAAGGGATTGAAACTGCCAGTGAGCGCGCCAGTTCCGCCCGCAAAGAGCGAGACTGATTAGAATACCTATAAGGGATTGAAACATAAAAGCGCTGGAGTGTTCGCCGGGAGATCCGTCACCCCTGCTGATTAGAATACCTATAAGGGATTGAAACTGCGCTTCTTTCTGTATGATCTCATAGCTATCATAGAGCTGATTAGAATACCTATAAGGGATTGAAACGATTTGAACTCATTGGTTACGGGGGCGAGGTGAAAGATCTGATTAGAATACCTATAAGGGATTGAAACTCTTTCCATGTAGAGCCTTAGACGCCCTTCTTTAGAACTGATTAGAATACCTATAAGGGATTGAAACTCTGTCGAAGCTACGAACAAACCCGCGCCGAACACGCGCCTGATTAGAATACCTATAAGGGATTGAAACCCACGAGCGCAACCGTCAGCGTGATCCACTCTCTTTTCGCTGATTAGAATACCTATAAGGGATTGAAACGTGCAGCCCTCATCCTGGAAAAAAGGTTCTTCCCCACTGATTAGAATACCTATAAGGGATTGAAACAGATCAAAGGCACAAAAGTGGATCCTGTAAGGATAAACACTGATTAGAATACCTATAAGGGATTGAAACTTTTTTGCTGAACAGCGCAATGCTTATTCTATTGCCTGATTAGAATACCTATAAGGGATTGAAACCCTTCTCTACGGTTGCGGTTGTTAGGGCGGCTTCGGTCTTTGCTGATTAGAATACCTATAAGGGATTGAAACTCGGGGAAGTGAGGAGGGAAATGGAGAGGATAAAGCACTGATTAGAATACCTATAAGGGATTGAAACGAGATCCCATAATAGGTAGGTGGCTATCTTTTTCATACTGATTAGAATACCTGTAAGAACCGAAATTGAGTATGGAGGAGCAGACCTCACGCCGCCCGCTCATCGGTAATCTGTACAGTGTGCTGCCGCTGAAGATCACGCATCTGTTGTTGGCCCTTCTGAATCTATTAGAGTCTGTTATTGCAACTAGCGGCTTGTGGATAAAATAACTCCGCCGAAGAATGTTTTCAGGCATCCTTCAAACGCATTGCAAAATTTTCTGCATTTTTTAAGTCGGACGCATTGGGTCTGCCTTTGCTTATCCCACCGATCAATTTTAACAGCCCGAAAGTATCAAATCCCCTGCAGGAAAATTCTCCAACGATCGTGAAACCTTTTCCTATCAATTTTTTCTTTATTGATCTATGGCTTTTTTCGATATTCCTCTCTCCCGTCCCGCTTGTCGAAAAGATAAACGCCGTCTTGTTTTTTTGGGGAGACAGGTTATCAACAGCGTTCAATAGATCTTTATGATTCTTCCCAAAGTAAATGCCAGAACCAAAACCGATCATATCATATTCTGCAACCGTGTTTGTATCCAGCTCTTTTGGTTTCACTAATTTTGCCTCAAGGGCATCCGCAATCACCCTGGCAACTTTTTCAGTATTGCCGTGGTGTACTGACTCATAGATGATCAATGCTCTCATTTTCATCACTCCTTTTTCTTATAAGTGAGTGCACATATAAGCTTATCCTCCGATGGAGGTTCGGAAATTCATATGGCTCTTTTATATGCGCCTGAGTAGAATACCTGTAAGGGATCAACTTCTATGCGAATAATGGGATCACCCAGGAGCAGATGCTTTATCTTTGCAGATCGATCGAGAGCGGTGATCTAAAAATCTTAACCGCAGCAAGGACAGATAACATAATCTTCAAGATCGATGAGAGCTCTAAGAGCATTGAAGGATGAGTGATAAAAATGAGGATCAAAATAAAAGTAGTTCCGAACTCCGATAGAGATGAGGTAATTGAAGGAGATCCTTTGATAGTGAGAGTAAGGGACATGCCGGTAAAAGGCAAGGCAAACAGAGCGGTGATCAAGCTGTTATCAAAACACTTTAATTCCAGAGTGAGGATTGTATCGGGCGCAAAGAGTAAAGAGAAGATAGTCGAAGTGAAGGACTGAAGAAAAAGAGTGGTGCAATCCTGCCATCTCAACCGTCATCCCTCTGAATGCTCTCCTCTTTTATTTCTTTTTTACGCCCAAATTTCAAAAAATTGCAACAAATGCTTTAAGATTGAGTTTTTCAAAGACTATTCTCTGCATCTCTATTGTGGTGCTGATCGCTGGAACTAGCGCAGGGGCAAGGATCTCTGAGAGCTTGATTCATCATAATATAATTATAGTAGCAGGCTATTTAAGTTCGTGAGAGCCCTGGCATTATTGATGGTAGGACTGCTGATTTTTGTATCTCTCTCTGATGGTATTGAGCATATAGAAGGGGACTTAACCAGATATGTAAAAGACAGAAACATCCATGTCGTATCAGAAGAGATGAACGAGATCACCAATGAGAATTTTCAGCTCATATCAGGCATACCGCTCTATGATTCGATGTACGAGCTGGCGATGCAGACCGTAGAGTCCAACATAGCAGAGATAGATGGGAAAAAGGTGCTTAAAGCAGGTGAAGAATATGGCTTTTGGACAAGGGATACGGCTTATAACACTTTGCTTGCAGCAGGTTTACTCTATCCAGAGATCGCGAAGAACTCTCTCAGATTGTGTGTTGGTGTTGGTGGTCATGCTCAAAAAGCCAGAGAACATGCGCTCACATATGAGAGTAAAAAACCTCCAAGAGAGATCGAAGAATTTGTTATTGGAGGGCAATATTGGGACGCAGTTTCCTGGGTACTGGGGGCTTGGGCTTACTACACCTATACGGGAGACAGAGAATTCCTTGAGTATGCTTATGAGGTGACCAGAACCTCATTAGAATGGTTCGAAAGTGAGGAATTCGATCCTGAATACGGGCTGTTTATGGGGCCTGCAAGCTATGCAGATGGAGTGGCTTCTTATCCAGAGAAATATATGGTTGGAGCTGAGGGGTCTTCTTTTATTCTGGACTATGCCAGAAAGCCTGATGGCAGTTATGGTAAGTTTGAGATGAAAGCGCTGAGCACCAATTGTTTGTACTACCGTGCTTACATAATAGCTGCTCAAATGGGCATGATTCTTGGGGGCTCACCTGAGCAAATAAAGACCTTTGAAAGAAGTGCAGAAGCTCTTAAAAATGCAATAAACAGGCACTTCTGGTTACCAGAGGAGGGGAGATATGCATACTTCATCGACGAGAATGGAACAACGGATACCTCTATGGAAGGGCTTGGTGAATCGCTTGCAATACTTTCGGGAGTTGCGGACAGGGAGCGTGCAGAGGACATATACAGAAAACAGTGCATAACGGAGCATGGCATACCATGTCTCTGGCCAGTTTATCCAAGATTTAAACCAGAATATGGTCGTCATTGCGGCACTGTATGGCCTTTTATTCAAGGGTTCTGGGCATGGGCTGCATATGACCATAAAAACATGAGCCTATTTTCAGGTGAGTTCCAAAAACTGGCAAAGCTAGCCGCGCATGAGAATGAATTCAGAGAAATATATCATCCAGTTACCGGTGAGCCGTATGGCGGCATCCAGTGTGGAGAGCTGTGGCATAGCGCTCACAACCAGACATGGAGCGCAACTGCCTATCTAAGCATGGTATATCACAATCTCTTCGGGATGCATTTTCAACCGGATAGGATTGAGTTTGATCCGCTTGTGCCCTACGAATTTTCAAAACAGCCCATAAGGCTATTGAATGTAAAATACAGAAATGCAACTCTGGATATATCTATTTACAATTGGGGGGACAGAGCAGATAAATTTATTCTGGACGGCGAAGTTCAACCCTCAGCCACATTTCCTGCTGGCCTTGCCGGTAGACATACTATAGAGATCTATATGGTTAAGGAGATCTAACAATAAGATTTGAAAAAAAATAAATATGACTGGAGGTATGTACTTTTGATGGCTGGTAATTGAGGTGATGAAACTTCTGAAATATATTAGAGGGGTGTGCGGGTTGAAGAAAATGCTGCCATTGCTAGCAATAACGATGTTGATTGGTGTATCTTTTAGCGGGATTATTTCAGAAAAGGTGGTGTCTACATGGCATGTGAAAAATGGGATGGAACCTTCTGATTATGTAAATCCATTTATAGGAACTGACTTGTTTTTCGAAGGGGGCGCAATGCCTTATGGTAACACTTACCCAGGTGCGGTAGTTCCCTTTGGTATGGTGCAGCTGAGCCCCGATACGGGAAAGAATATTGCGGGTTACTTTTACGCCGATAAATATGTAGAGGGGTTCAGCCACACTCATTTTTCAGGCACAGGAATTTCGGGCTTCGGCAATGTGCTAGTAACCGCAATGACAGGAAAACTAAAGACAGATGAAGATGGCTACAGATCCTCCTTCTCTCACGATAGTGAAGAAGCCTCGCCAGGCTACTATGCAGTTACACTGGACGACTATGGAATAAGGGCAGAACTCACAGCTACAGAACGAGTAGGTATGCACAGATATACGTTCCCTGGTTCAGATGAGTCCCACATCGTCATAGACGTGGGCCACGTGCTACACGATGTTTCGCGTTATACTCCCATCGATATTATATTCGATTCTTTAGTCGATATATCTCCGGATAAACAGATTATCACCGGTTATACAAAAGGGCTCTGCCCGATTACTTTTGCAAAAACGCTAACCCCATATACGGTTTATTTTGCGGCAAGATTTGATCACCCATTTATATCGTATGGTACCTGGAGTGGAAATAGAGTAAATGGTGAGTCAAATTTTGAAAAAGGGCGAGATGTAGGAGCATACGCCACCTGTTCCACTTCAGAAAATGAACAGGTATTGGTCAAGGTGGGGATCTCTTTCGTCAGCGAGGATCAGGCCCTTTTGAACCTAGATACGGAGATACCTCATTGGGATTTTGAACGGGTTAAAAGTGAAGCTCGTGAGAAGTGGAATGAAGCCTTGGGAAAAATCGTGGTGGAAGGGGGGAGCGAGGAGGATAGGATAAAGTTCTACACAGCCCTTTATCACACTCATCTGGTACCCAGTATTTTCAGTGACGTTAATGGCCTCTACGTAGGATATGAAAGAGGAAAACACAACGGCGAAAAGGATAGAGTCCATGTGGCTGAGGGCTATACCGAATACGCTACATTTTCGCTATGGGACACCTTCAGAGCAGAGCACCCATTACTCACTCTTCTGCAGCCAGACGTGCAAAACGACATGATTCGATCACTGATAGACATCTATGAGAGTGGTGGATGGTTTCCAAAATGGCCATTCGTGAATCGATACACAAACTGTATGATCGGGGATCACGCAATACCCGTTATTGTGGATAGTTACCTCAAAGGTGTTAATGACTTCGACGTTGAAAAAGCGTACGAGGGGATGAAGAAAAACTCCATGGAGCTGCCCCCCGTTTCACATGATTTTGTGGGTCGTGTGGGGTTGGATCTTTACGAATCTATGGGATATGTGCCTTACGATGCATTTGATGCAGGTGAGGTTCTAAAGTCACTTCTTAATCCTGTTTCACATCCCACATTATACCTTATAGCTTCCCCCATGAATGGCATGTTACAAAGTGTGTCCATAACACTGGAGTACAGCTACGATGATTGGTGTCTAGCACAATTGGCAAAGGAACTTGGCAGGGACGAAGATTATGAACTATTCATGGATAGATCCCAAAATTACAGGAATCTCTTCGATGATGACACAAAGTTCATGCGACCAAAGTCTTTTACGGGATACTGGATGCCACTTTACAATCCTGAAAACTGGTATCCTGGTTTCACGGAAGGCAACGCCTGGACATACTCCTGGTTTGTTCCGCATGATGTGCAGGGCCTTGTAGAACTGATGGGAGAAGATCTTTTCATCGAGAGATTGGACAGTTTCTTAGAGAAGTTCGTTTATCCCGGATGGGTTGAAAAGTTCTCAAACTACTGGCATGGCAACGAGCCGGATCAGCATATGCCCTACCTGTATAATTTCGTCAGACAGCCCTGGAAGACTCAGGAGGTCGTCAGAAGGATTATGGATGAACTTTACGGAACTGGCCCAAATGGAATACCCGGGAATGAGGACTGCGGCCAGCTCTCAGCCTGGTATGTATTTAGCGCCATGGGGTTTTATCCATTCTGTCCTGGCTCCACGTATTATACAATTGGGAGCCCGATCTTTGAAAAAGTTACCATACGTCTGGATAACGGCAAGGATTTTATTATAGAAGCTAGAAACACTTCGAAGGAGAATAGACATATACAGACCGCGAAGCTTAATGGAGAACCGCTGGATAGGACATATTTTGAGCACAAAGAGATCATTGACGGTGGAAGGGTAGTATTCGAAATGGGGCCAGAGCCAAATATGGGGTGGGGGTCAAGGCCAGAAAGCACTCCACCATCAACGCTTTCGGAAGGGATCAGAACGGTAAAGGTCTAGAGAGACCGCAGGCAGAACAAACATTGTTAGCCAGAGGTTGGGATTTTAAAACGGCTCTTGCTGGTAGACACAAGTCGGAGAATGATCGTTGGCTCGCATCGACCTTCGATCCGAAGCATGACTGTGTCTACAAATTTAAAAGAGACGCAAATTATTCGAGCTAATAACACCTCGAGTACGAGCTGGCAATGTGTTTTGTTATATATATGCGGGGGGAGGGATTTGAACCCACGGATGCCTGCGCAACAGGCCCCTCAAGCCTGCGCCTTTGACCATGCTCGGCAACCCCCGCTCATAAGAAAATTGAGATATTTCTATTTAATACTTGCTTTTCGCTCTGAAAAGTATAGATGCTGAAAAAGTATAAAAGAGCGCACCATCATTCAGGTACATGACTAAGGGTACACCCTCAATGGGAAAGAAAAATAAAACAAGGGTTGTTGCTTGCAGGAGATGCGGCAGGGTATCATACAGCATAAGACACAAGCGCTGCTCACATTGTGGCTTTGGATCCACCAGCAGGACAAGGAATTATTCCTGGGCTAAGGGGCACTGACTGTAAGCATATCCTTTGTTATTAGTTCGATGTTTGGAGGGCGTTTTACCACATTGCCCATCTTCACTCCCACGATCTTTTTTACACTCACCTCTGAAGCTATATCAACGAGCCTCTGCGTTATAACGCCGTCGAATATTATCTTTTCAACATCCTTTGAGCCTTTTTTCAAAAAGTCAGGGAGATCTCTGACAGCAACTTCATGAATCTCTTTGTTCCCAGCATCGAAGAGCTTTGCTTTTAAGGTGCCTGATAGGCTCTCCAGAACTTCTCTATCTAAATCATCTTTTGTTGCTTCAGGCTGTGCTGCGGCAACCTCTTCTTTCTCCTTCTCTTTCTCTACTTTCGTTTCTTTCGTTTCTTTCTTTTCTTCTTTTCTCTCCTCTCTGAAGATCTTGAAGAGCTTCTTTTTATCGCTCCCCTTTAGCAACTCCTTATACTGCTCAGCAGGAACCCTGTTTGAGAGGCTTTTCATTATCTGCTTTGATGAGAGCTCTTCAACCTCCATGTTTTCAGGCGCTCTGGCTACATAATCAATCTCAGCTACATCAAGCAGCTCCCTGAGTATGAGCTCTCCTCCTCTGTCTCCATCAACGAATGCTATGGTCGTCTTGACCTTGGAGAGATCAACTATGGTCTTTGGCACGTTTGTTCCCTCAACAGCTATGGCATTTCTTATGCCTGCTTTCAAAAGGTTAAGAACATCGTTTCTGCCTTCAACGATTATTATAGAATCAGAGTTCTCCACTGCTGGTCCTGCAGGGAGCTTTTCCTGTCCATAGGATATCATCTCCTCAACTTTCACAGAGTCCCTGACGGCATCGACTATGTCCCCACTCTCCTCTTTTGTCCCCTCTATCATCTTTTTTAGCAGGCCTTTTGCCCTATCAATAACCTTCTTTCTCTTCGCAACCCTAACGTCCTCTATTTCATCCACCGTTATCTGCGCTTTGCAGGGCCCAACACGCTCTATAGACTCCAGGGCTGCTGCCAGAACAGCGGTCTCTACACGATCGAGGTTGGAGACAAGATAGATCTTACCCACAGATTTCCCCTTTTGCGTATTCAGCTCAACGTCTATGCGACCTATCTTTGCGCTTTTCTGCAGATCCCTTAAGTCAAGCTCATTGCCCAGTAGCCCTTCAGTCTGTCCGAATATGGCTCCTATGACATCCGGTTGCTCAACTATTCCGTCCGCTTGTATCGTAGCCCTTATCAAATATTTTGCTGAATGTAATTCTATGTTCATACGAATCACCTATCATCTAATTAAGGTATGTTTGTGTTTGTATTTAAATTGTTCTATTCCGGGTTTTTATAATAAGTGTGCAGTCAGGAAGATCAAAGGAATATATGTAATCCAGCTCTTTCCGTTCTTTCATAAATCTCTGCGTCCCTCTAACCAAAAAGGCTCCAAAAAGGCAGAGATCCACAGGGACATTTAAAACCCTGAGCTCTTCATGAAACTCTCTGAAGGGGCACTGTTTTATGGACAGTGTAACGCTATCCTCTCTCTCATCCTCTATGTCTACTCTCTCAACGTCCTTCAGCAGCTCAACAGCGTTCTGGTTTTTCCAGTTTGCATCATAAAAAGCTTTGAAGGCCTCTGCAAACTCATCCTCTTTCTCTATCCTCACACCCATGTTTATCAGCTCAAGGATCCAGAGATCCTCAAGGTTATCTAAAAATTCTGAGAATAGCTCATGGAAATTGTCCTTTTTGCTTGTGGTGACAACAAAAGATAGCAAGCAGTCCTTAAGGACAACCTCGTAATACCTCTCAGCACTCACGATAATATTATCTTTTTTGTTTTATTTAAACTTTTTATTCAAATATAAAACCCAGCCCTCCCGCTGCTTCATCCTCCTCTTTTTTTATCCTTTCTTTTACCTCTGCAGCTTTGTCCTCCTCCAGCACTTTCATTCCCAGCTCTTTCAAACGAGCTTTTATGCCCTCTTTTCCTTCTATGAGCACATAGCTTGCGCTCTTTTCTGTGGAGTCTTTAACTGTAATTGACTGTCTGGACAAAAAGTCATCTCTCAGTATCTGCTCAACATCCTTTTTTTCAACCTCTGCTACTGCGTACTCCATATGGATTATGGGTATTCTTCTTTTTAATTTTTGTTTGTTATAAGATCTCTGCAGACGTTTACCCGACAAATTTCATTCTGTAGCTCTCCTTTTCTTTTCTGTTCTCCTTAGCTACCTCTTCGAAGAGAGGAACATTAACAGGAACAGCGAACTTTGAGAAGATGCTGCTGACTATTGCTTCACCTTTGTCAAGGCTCGCTATCGTTCTGCTATCCTTGGAGAGATCCTGGGGCGCGCTGGATATCACAGCCTCCCTCTCTGAATTCATCTCTGTTCCCATGATTATCTTCGTGTTCATGTTTGCGAGTATTTCTCTGGGTATTAGACTGCACATCTGTGTTATGGCTATCAACCCTATACCGAACTTTCTTCCCTCTCTGGCTATGGTTGGAAAAATGCCTGTTGCTTCGCTGAGAACCCTCGGCGCCTCCTCAATTATGAACGCCACCACGGGCTTTTCCTTCAGCGTGTCATCCATCTTATACCTTTTATATCTGTACAGCATCTCATCCGCTATCATATTCCCTATCAGAAGCTCCTGCGCAGCGGATATTTCGG
>JAXHST010000066.1:0-2432 GCA_034190325.1 Thermoplasmatota archaeon | reverse complement strand
ATACTTACATCTTGGATTCTGACACGTTATTTCTATCTTGCTCCTTGGTCTAGCCATTTAGCATCATAGGTATATGTATATTGTTCCATATTAATTTAGCGGTCTATTCAAGGACATTACCAAATTGTTGTTTAGCTAAACAAATACGATTTTGTTAAGGTAAAAATTTACGAATACTTAAGAAATTGACTATAATCTTTAATCGCCAACACTACCAACCAAGTGCCCAATAAATTAATATATACCGAATGGCATAAAAGATAAATGAGATATAAGTACATACTTATCGGTTTAGGGCTGGTCGTACTCATTATGTTTGTGATGAACACCTTGGTGCTCAAAGGACTTACATGGGTCATACCATCACTCGCCTCGGCCCTGAAGTCAAAGCCTTTCTTAGGTCCTCCCATCGGAATAAGTATAGAACTCGCAACAACGCTCGTCCTGATAGAAGTTATAAGTCGAGGCAGCTGGACCAGATACGGATTTAAAACAAGTAGCAACTTGATGATCCTTAAAGTAGTTGTTGCCAGTTTGATCTTGTCAATATCGTGCGTATTAATTGGGAATGTTATCAATATCTTTGCTCCCATGGGAAATTCTCCCTATGCTTATATGCAATCTTCGCCGCTCTTAGCGATACTGGTCGCCTGGATATTTGGACCCATTACAGAGGAAGTTGTTTTCCGGGGACTTATACAGAGCTATCTATCTGAGCACATTACCGGTTCACTTACTCTATTTAAATGGCGTATAACTCTTCCAACACTTATCGGAGCTATATTTTTTACAGCTGTGCACACGTTTTATTTGTTTCAAGGAGCAAGTATATCCCTAACAATATTTACCGTTTTGAGCGCATTTGTATCTGGCATCACGGCCGGATATTTCAGAGATGAAACTGGCAGCCTTGTAGGGCCTTTCATTACACACATACTTTTTAATGTCATCGGAAGCACTGTGTAGATGATATGAAAACAGGCTTTTACCAGAAGATCTATGGAGATGTCAAGATGAATAAAACCAACGAACAAGGGTCGGAGGCAGCCGCCCCCGCACTTGGGCTCTTAAGCCTGCACTTTGGACTGGCTGCCAATATGACCCATCATCTTGGGCATAAAGCCTGTAGAGGAGTCTGTTGGATCCTTGACCCTTGTTCAGGAGGTATGAAGTGTATATAGTATAGTATGGGAATAGATGTACATAAAGATAGCTGTTACATAACAGCTCTAAACGAGAGAGGAGAGATCCTCTGGGAGAGAGAAGTAAAGACAGAGGATAGGAGGTGGGTTGAAGAGGTAGGAAAAGAGAGCAGAATAGCCATGGAGGCAAGCACCTACTCTAAACTACTATACAATGATCTGAAGAAGAGAGGCTATGATGTGTTTATGGCGCATCCTTCAAAGCTTAGAATAATAGCAGAGAGCTCTCAGAAGACAGATAGAAATGATAGGATAGCTTCCATCTGGCAAATCTCTTGAGGATGGAGTACCTTCCATGCTCCTATGTTCCTGAGGAGGAGTGGGAAGAGGTAAGGAACATATGCAGGTATAGACTTGGGGCATAAGATAGCAAGGGTAAAGAACTTGCAAGGAACGATGTAAGGTTGAAGCACAGTGATATCTTTGGGGCTGCCGGGCTGAGGGAACTTGAGTGCGTAGAGCACGATGATATGGAGAAATTCCTGCTTGCTTCTTATCTCAAAGAGCTTGATATGCTCACTGACCATGCTTCAGAGGTTCAGCAGAGGATAGCCTGTTATGCAGAGAAGAATGAGCAGGCAAAGCTTCTTATGACCATTCCCGGGATAGACTATTACTCCGCAATGACGTGGGGAGATTGGGGATATAACAAGGTTTCCACTTGCTAAGAAGCTTGCAAGGTATGCTGGTTTAACTCCAAGGATGAAGAATTCAGGCAAATCAAAGAAGGAAGGGGGAATATCAAAGGAAGGATCTAAAGTTCTGAGATGGATCTTAGTTTCAGCTGTTCACTCCATATTAAGATGCAGGAAAGGGAATAACAGGCTAAAGAACTTCTATCTTAAGCTCATAAGAAGGAAGAAATCAAAGGCAGTGGTTGCTACTGCAAAGAAGCTCCTGCAGATAATCTATGCAATGCTAACAAAGGGGGAGGAATATAAAGAAGGGGATGATGGACTTGCATTCAGGAAGCTAAGAAGGATGGAGGCAACAGCTGTATCTGTATCTGTTATTCCAAAGGATATAAAGGATCTAAAGATGAATATAGGGAAACTGAGGAAAAAAGTTGATATCCTTGGAGGTGGTTATGCTGTTAAGTAAGCCTGTTTTCACTTATGTTAAAAATCCTCTTAGATCATAATCACCTCCTTCATATTTAGTTTTTTTCTCTATTTTCTTACCATCAACAATCACTTATTCGCAGTTCTCCTGCAGTATGGTAACTCCGTT
>JAXHST010000065.1:4254-5994 GCA_034190325.1 Thermoplasmatota archaeon | reverse complement strand
CTCAAATTCGTTCATGAAGACCTCCTGTAAAGAGCCGAGATAGCTCTGACACCTCTCCATATCGAAGGGTATGCCGGTATTCCAGCTCTCTCGAACCTTTTTATAGCGTCAACACTCATCTCAGATCCCACACTATATATGACCAGAGGCTTCTCTTTTTTCATTGATATTATCCCGTCTATTAGCTTCTCTGTTATGCCAGGAGGATCAAAGAGAACCGAGGCAAGAACAGCATCCGTATTCTCATCATCCATGAGTGCCTCGAGCGCTCTGAGGTACATTTCGTCTGTGGCTGATGCTGTTAGATCAACGGGGTTAGTTAATGAGGCAAAAGGCAGAGCGAGCTTATTCAGCCCCTCCACAGTTCTTTGCGTAAGTGTAGAGAGTGTTAGACCTATGCCTTTTTCCTCGCTTGTGATGTAATCTGTTGCTATGACTCCATGCCCTCCTGCGGTGCTAAGAACAGCGACATTTGCTCCTTTTAAAGGCTCTGAGTAAGCCAGAGCTCTGGAGAGATCTATGAGTTCGTCCTCACCATAAACTCTCAGGATACCATACTGATCACAGAGGGCAGAGACTATCTTATCGCTACCTGCGAGCGCGCCTGTATGGCTGACTGCCGCCCTTGCTCCGGCAGCGCTCCTGCCCGCTTTAAGCAGGATCACAGGTTTTTTGCAATTTTTTATGATTTCTATAAAGCGCCTTCCATCGGCAAATGACTCCAGGTATAAGGCTATAGCCTCCGTGTCCTCTCTCACGGAAAAATATTCTATGAAGTCATTCTCATTTAAATCTATTCTGTTACCGAGACCTACAAAAGCTGAAAAGCCTATTGAGTAAAGGTTTGCGCTATTCATTATTGTTGCTGCGGTTGCGCCACTCTGGCTTATGAGAGCTATTTTCCCTTTACCCGGGCGAGGGGATCTCTTTCTCTCAAGAAACATGGTGTCTATAACCCCGGGAACGAATATGCCCAGGGTATTGGGACCAAGGATCCTTGTTTTCCCCGCATATCCCTTCATTTTTTCCTCAAGAGCTTTTCCCTCTTTTCCTGTCTCTCCAAAGCCTCCTGCTACCGGTATGGCATATTTAACTCCCTTTTCGGCACACTCTCTCACGTTCTCTACCGCTACCCTCGCAGGTGTGCATACCACAGCAAGGTCTATCTCTTCGTCTACATCCTTTATGCTCCTGAAACATTTCTTTCCACAGACCTCTTCCTCATTTGGATTGACAGGGTAAACTTTTTTAGTGCCTGTAGACTCTGAAATGTATTTAAAAACAAGATTGCCAACCTTGCCTTCCCTGTTTGAAGCTCCGATCACAACGACAGTTTCCGGATTAAAGAGTTCTTTCATATTTTTTCTCCTCCAGGCTTTTTACCCTGGATATTGGTGCATTTATTGTAGCGGAGTATGGTAGCGTAATTATGCGGATAAAGAGCACACTCAGAGACATAATACCCACACATAGCCCCACATGGATGAGATCCACACCCGTAATCTACCTGTTCGTATTTAACATTTGTCCGCAAGATCTCTTTTGATTTTTTTCTGTTCTCCGGTTTGAAGGGAAAAGGTTCCGGCTACTGAGCTCATAATTTAAGATAAGTGCTGGCGCCGAGAGGAGATCGTGAGAGAGGTCCAGAGTCTTTTTATCTTTCTCCACTCTTTTCTTTCAGAGCTCTATTAATGATGTCAGAGTTAAGGCTTAAGCCATCAGTATGAGCGGTATCTGAAA
>JAXHST010000065.1:0-4154 GCA_034190325.1 Thermoplasmatota archaeon | reverse complement strand
CCGAGAGGAGATCGTGAGAGAGGTCCAGAGTCTTTTTATCTTTCTCCACTCTTTTCTTTCAGAGCTCTATTAATGATGTCAGAGTTAAGGCTTAAGCCATCAGTATGAGCGGTATCTGAAATGAGATTTTCAGAAAAATTTTTGGAATATCATAGAGCGGGCATGAATGCAAAAATTGAAAGCTATTTTTCAGACCTTAACGCAGGTACACAGAGCAGGGCAAAGTTTTTTATCCTCTAGAATAATCTGAGAGCATGCATGAGATATGGATAGAAAAGTACAGACCGGAAACATTGGATGATATTGTAGGGCAAACAAAAGTAGCTGAAAGACTCAAGGCCTATGTGAAACGCAAAAACGTGCCTCATATGCTCTTTGCAGGTCCCGCTGGAACCGGAAAAACTTCATGTGCCATAGCTTTAGCTAGAGAACTGTTCGGAGAGAATTTTGCTAACAACTTCATAGAGCTCAATGCCAGTGATGAAAGAGGAATTGACATAATAAGGGGCAAGATAAAGGATTTTGCAAGAACTATGCCATTGGGGGGCTTCACAATCAAGATAATTTTCCTGGATGAAGCTGATGCGCTGACAAACGATGCGCAGAGCGCTCTCAGAAGGACGATGGAGATGTACGCAAACAACTGCAGGTTCATTCTCTCATGCAACTACTCTTCTCGCATCATTGAGCCCATACAATCGCGCTGCGTTGTTTTCCGCTTCAGTCCCCTTAGCGATGATGATGTGAAAGAGCTGTTAAAAAGAGTCGCTGAAAAAGAGGGGCTCAGTATAAATGAAGATGCCCTGGATGCAATCTGTTACATTTCCCAGGGGGATCTTAGAAGAGCTCTGAACGTTCTTCAGGTTGCTGCAACCATGACCAATGAGATAGACAGCAACGCGATCTATGTGAGCTCTTCAACAGCCAGGCCTGAAGAGGTGAAGGAGATGGTTGATCACGCTCTCAACGGAGAATTCATCAAGAGCAGAAACACCCTCGACTCATTGCTTATTGAGTACGGCATGTCGGGCGGGGATGTGGTATACCAGATATACAGGGTTCTGCTCGACTTGAATGTAGAGCCCGGGAAGAAGGTGAAGCTCATAGATGCTCTGGGTGAAGCTGATTTCAGATTAACTGAGGGAAGCAATGAGAGAATACAGCTGGAGAGCATGCTCGCAAAATTATCCCTGATAGGCAAATGAGGATAAGATGGTAAGTTTTACTCTGATTGCCATAACGGACAGCAGGACAGAGAAAGAGGATCTCTCTGGCAACGCAGTTGAGGATATGATAAAAGAAGCAGGTTATGAGGTTGTTGAAAGAAAGATAGTAAAAAATGATCTAAACAGAATACGCCATGCTATTGAGGAAGCTGATGGCGAAATAGTGATAACCATGGGAGGTACAGGCATAAGCTCAAAAGATTTAACGCCAGAAGCTCTGAAACCTTTGCTTGATAAGGAGCTCTGTGGATTCGGGGAGCTGTTCAGAAGATTAAGCTATGAGGATATAGGGGCGAGCACCATAATGAGCAGAGCATTCGGTGGGGTTATGGGCAAAAAGGCTATATTCTGTTTACCAGGCTCAACCAGTGCCTGTGTGCTTGGTTCGGGGATAGTGATAAAAGAATGCGAGCATATTCTTTTAGAGATGAGAAAATGAGACCATTTAAGAGTTTGATAAGCGATGAAGAAGCTCTTAACATTATAATGGAAAACATCAGGGCAATTGATGAGAGTGAAGCGCTTTCTATAGATCTTGCAGACAGGAGGATCCTGGCTGAGGATGTGAAAGCACCCTATGACGTGCCTCCATTTAACAGGAGCGCGATGGATGGTTATGCTGTGAGATCTGAGGATGCTCTGGAAGCTGGTGTGCCATTCAGAGTTGTTGGGGAGATATTTGCGGGAACGAGTAAGGAGATAAAAGTAAATGAGAGTGAATGCGTAAAGATCGCCACCGGAGCACCTTTACCAGATAGCTGTGATGCCGTCGTTATGGTTGAGAACACAGAAGCTGTTGAAGGAGAGAAAGATAAGATAAGGATCTCCAGACCAGTACAACCTTTTGAGAATGTGTCTAGAGTAGGGGAGGATATAAAAAAGGGCGAAACCGTATTAGAAAGGGGCACGCTTTTAGATCCTTCAAAGATAGGGGCGCTTGCTGCGCTAGGAATACAGAGAATCAACGTTTTAAGGAAACCAGGAATAGCAATAATATCTACAGGTAACGAGCTTTTGCCTCTGGGCAAAGATCTGGAGGGGAGCAAGATATACAACATAAACACGTACACTCTAAGCGCTCTACTGGAGCGCAACTTCTGCAAGTCTGTTGCTTATGATATAGTTGAAGACAGGGAAGAAGAGCTGAAAAGAGCTCTTAACAGCGCAATGGATAATGATATGATTGTCTTCTCAGGTGGAAGCTCCGTCGGGGAAAGAGACATGTTAGTGGATATTCTGGGTAAAGCTGTGTTATTCCATGGAGTCAGGATAAAACCGGGAAAGCCAACGATGTTTGCGCTGTATAAAGACAAGCCTGTGCTCTGTCTGCCAGGATTTCCAACAAGCTGCCTTATGAATGGATATCTGTTTCTTGTACCTGCTATAAGAAAAATGGCTGGCGCACCTGAGAGGGAGAGAAGGATCGTAAGGGCAAGGATGGCTCAAAGCATTAAATTGAGCAGGGGAAGAAAGAAGAATGTGACCGTGAGGCTGGAGGGAGAGCATGCATATTCCGTGTATAAGGAATCCAGCACAATAACCAGCCTTGCAGGAGCTACGGGCTTCATAACGGTGGATGCGGATAGAGATCAAGTGGAAAAAGATGAAGAAGTTGAGGTGGAGCTCTTTTCATGGTAGCATTCGGTTTCTATGGGAGCAGTAACAGCGGAAAAACAACGGTTATAGAAGAGCTGATAAGAGCTCTCAAAGAGAGAGGGTATGAGGTGATAGCAGTCAAGCACACACACCTGGACGTCAGGGCTGATGAAGGCAAGGATACACAACGTTTTAGAAAAGCTGGGGCTCTCTTTTCTGTGTTGTCCGCAAAGGAACAGAGCTCCATAGTCTTAGACAGGGCGCTGGGGATAGAAGAGATTCTGCGGGTGATGGAGCCCCTATGTGATGTTGTTCTTGTTGAAGGATTTAAAGGTGCTAGCATAAAAAATTTTGTCTTTGGTGATGCGGAAGAAACAGAGAGCACTATCTTCAGGTACTCTGATGAAAGGTTCGAAGAGGTGCTTGAGATCATAGAGCGGGCCATAGGTGCAGCCAGAGGCTCTGGAGCTGTGCGAAGCTAGC
Source organism: Thermoplasmatota archaeon (assembly GCA_034190325.1). Taxonomy (GTDB): domain Archaea; phylum Thermoplasmatota; class UBA186; order UBA287; family UBA287; genus UBA287. The sequence goes on along the minus strand of JAXHST010000065.1, from coordinate 849 downwards.
CAGAATATCTCTTTTTACCTTCTCTCTGAGAGCTTGTGATCTATGAGATCTCAAAAACATTGTAGTTTTTTCTCCATTAACTTTGATGAGCCTCCCGCTCATACGGTTAAACCACAGCATCAGTTTTATATATAGTAGCACACATTTGAGTAGTGAGTATGGATTGCATAAGCTTTTATGAAAAAAAGCTTGTTAAAGAGCTGCAGAGGAAGGATCTCATAATCATAAATATGGAAAGATTATTAGACTCTATAGAGAAGAGCATTGCTGACGTAAAGGATAAAAAAGAGACAACTCCGTATGCAGGCGTTAGTGGTGCTTGTGATTCGGTGTTAAGTGCGCTATACGAAGAAAAAAGAAGTGTAGAGGAAAAGATTGAGGATTATCTTTATTCCATAGCGCCATCAGCAACCACTCTCATAGGATACAGAATACTGGCAAAAATGCTTGCCCATTCTGGATCTCTCAGAGCTCTGGCATTTATGCCTGCGAGTAGATTGCAGATCATGGGTGCTGAAAAAGGGCTGTTTTCTGGTAAGGAAAAAAGGGAGGGAGATGAGATAGAATTGGGAGGCGAAAAAAAAGATAGAAAGACGCCCAAGCACGGATATATCTTCCAGCATCCTCTCGTTAAGGGTGAAGATAAGAAAAGCAGGGGGAAAAGCGCAAGAAAGCTCGCATGCTCTCTAGCGATAGCTTTAAGGAAAGATTATTTCTCACTTGAAACTGAGATCGGATCCAGGCTCGAACCCGGGAAGATGTACTCAGATGAAACTTTAAAACCACCGAGAGCCAGAACAAACGAAAAAAGCAAGCTATTTTACCTGTTCAAAATACGTCCAGAACTTG
>JAXHST010000064.1:0-5177 GCA_034190325.1 Thermoplasmatota archaeon | reverse complement strand
GCTATCCTTTCCCCCGCTTATGGAGCATGCTACATCCTTTTCCTCAGAGATCTTCTTTATGAAATCCTTCCCTCTATCTATGAGCTTCTCCATATGCTCCCTGTTTGCCTCCAGCGTCTTTTCTTTGAACTCTTTGAACTGGTACCCGAGAGGGTTGTTAAGTTTTTCCGCCTCTCCCCTCTGCCTCACCTTTATTGCCACACCCCTCTCAGGGATGTTTTGAGAGCTCACTTTTGCGCTACCAACACCGATTACCCTGTGCTCCCTATCCACCACTATAACTTCCTCCCCCACGTCAAAATTGCCCCTGTCTATAACCCCCGGACACAGAAGATTGGAGCTCTTTTTTATAGAGCTTATAGCACCATCATCGGCTACCACATATTTTTTTGTGCCAAGATTCATAAGCAGTTGCGCAAAGCAAACTTTCGGGAGAAAGATCTCTTTTTTGCGAAAGATGTCGAATTTGTATAGCCCTATAACTCTACCCCTCCATATGACCTCTTTAGCCATATCGATGTCTGGTATTTTGTTGAAGATTAGAGGATAGTCCAATTCAAATGAAAGCTCTATTCCAAAATCTTTTCTTATCGTCTTTTCTAAACGCTCTTTTTCCTCTGGAAATGCAGGCCTGTAGTCTGCTGGTGGTGTAATAGCAACTTTTCTCGCTGTAGATCCGCATATAGAGCACCTGTCATCTAAAAGAGGCAGGTTACAGCTATCGCACCATCCAAGAAAGACTCTACCGAACCTTACCTCAGGCATATGTTAAGCTTGTCAATCTGGTTTCATATGTTGTTTTCTGTTGCCGGGGTGTGTTTGTCTGCGGGTCTGTTATGGCTGTTGCTTCCTCGTTATAGCTTCTGACCATCAAGAGATCACTCGTTCTCAACCACATCTGCTGCTCAGAGCTCTGTGAGGCCAGGGAAGGATCTATAGCTGCTAACTGTGGCGGTATGTTCATTGTTACATTGACTATAACCTTATAACAGTCATAGGTGCTGCTACCAACTCTTATGCTCTCTCTACCTACAACCCGAAGTGTGGCATCAGCCATAGCAAGTGCTGAAGGATCCAATGTAATCCCCATCATCATAAAGAGGGGAGCAAAGGAAGAGGCCATCACAGCTCCTGGAGCATTAAAAAGCTGAAAGCTGGTTCTATATCCTTCTTTTATGGGCATGTAGCGCAGAAACTGGGGCAGAAACAGCATATCATAAGTATTCGAGGTTATGTTTACAGTCATATTTTGTTTCTGTGTCGTTGTGTTGTTTCCATAAAGTGCAGGTGCTTCATAACTTATGGTGGCTACCTTCTTCTGATGGTCGAATGCTGTAGTCATAGTTGCCTGTGAGGCGCTAGAATCAAAGATATCTACCCTTATAGGTTTTCCGTTGTTATCAAGATATCCCTCTATCTTCCCTCCAGAGGAATCTGTTATCTGAAATTTTTGCGTTGCTATATTTCCTATCCTGTATTTTCCTTCAACGCCGTATATCGCTGTACCTGCAGATTGTCCATTTGTCAGGGATTCGTATGTGGCTCTCTCTCCCTGCTTACCTTTAAACTCTGCCAGAGCAGGTGCTATCAACAGAGTAAAAGCAAATGTTATTGCCATAGCTTTATAAAAGCTCATAGAGTTAATTATCTTATTTGCTTAAAACCTTTTGCACTTCACCAGAAGCTGTATAACAATTCTCAAAACAGGGAAAAGATAAAATTATAAATTGCACGTCTTCCATTCTCTTCGGGCCTGTAGGGTAGCGGAGATCCTTCCGGCCTTCGGAGCCGGAGACCCGGGTTCAAAACAAAGCCCTTTCTTTTTGAAAAGAAAGTGCTTTTAACCCCAAAGAAAAATATAACACCAAATTGAGGGAAAGAGGGTAGAGGGAAACCCTTTTCTTTTTAAGGAAAGGGTTTGGTTCTGCTTCCTCCTGTGAAAATCCCGGCAGGCCCGCCTAAAAAGGATCCCGGCTCCCGGATTCGAACCGGGGACCTGCCGGTATCTGCCCGAGCGACCTTAGGCTACAGCCGGCCGCTCTAACCACTGAGCTAAGCCGGGTAAGCAAAATTGCTTTTTCTGTATAAATAGCTATCTTTTTGATCTTCGTAGCATTTAAATACACACTTTCCAATATATTGTAGATGGCATTCATAGCAGACGAGCTTGCAAAAAAGCAGAGGGCAATATCTGTTGCAGAATTCTTTGAGAAGAACAAGCACATGCTTGGCTTTGATAGCCCTACCAGAGCATTGTTCACATGTGTAAAGGAAGCCGTGGATAATTCACTTGATGCCTGTGAGGAGGCAGAGATTCTGCCGGAGATCTCCCTAACCCTGGAAAAAGGAGAAGAGGATCACTTCTTTATTACCGTGCTTGACAACGGGCCAGGGATATCAAAGGAACAGGTGGGGCCTGTTTTTGGAAAGCTCCTTTATGGTTCCAGATTCCATTCCATACGTCAGTCAAGGGGTCAACAGGGAATAGGGGTGTCCGCCTGTGTGCTCTATGCGCAGTTGAGCACGGGTTTACCCGCAGAGATAATAGCAAAGGTTGGAGAGACTATGCCGGCATATTCATGTAAGGTGCGGATTGATACCCAAAAAAATGAGCCTCAGATAAGTGATGAAAAACTCTTTCACTGGGATCAAAACAGTGGCACCCAGATAAAACTATGTGTGAAGGGGCGCTATGTGCGTGATAAAAAGCAATCCGTCTTTGAATATCTGAAAGAGACCTCAATAGTAAATCCCCATGCAAGAATAACTTTAAGAGAGCCCGGAGGCATAACGACGATATTTGAGAGGGTGACAACAAGGATGCCAAGGAAGACCCAGGAGATAAGACCGCATCCACATGGCATTGAAATAGGGCAGCTGATGAAGATGCTCTCTTCTACAGACTCAAAAAAGGTTCTATCCTTTCTTGTAAATGAGTTCAGCAGGGTAGGTTATACTACAGCTAAAGATGTATGCTCCAGGGCGGGGCTTAAGGGTGAGGAGGATCCTGAAAAGCTCAGCTATGATATGACAAAAAAGCTCTATGAAGCATTGAAGGACACAAAGGTTTCTGCACCGCCAGCAGAGTGCTTGAGTCCAATATCAGAGACACTTCTGAGGAGATCTCTCAAAAATGAGCTCGATGCAGAGTTCATAGCTGTTTCAACAAGGGAGCCAGAGGTTTATGGGGGGCATCCATTTCTGGTAGAGGCTGCAATAGCCTATCTGAAGGGTGCTGAAGAGCTGGTTATTATGAGGTTTGCAAACAAAGTACCATTGCTCTATCAGCAGGGCGGATGTGTGATAACTAGAGCTATAGAGAGCATAGACTGGAGGAGGTACGGATTAGAGCAGAGAGGCGGTAAGGGTTTGCCAAACGCTCCTGTTGCTTTTCTTGTGCATGTCGCATCAACAAATGTGCCATTTACCTCTGAAACAAAGGAGGCTATAGCTGAAATACCTGAGATTGAGGATGAGATAAAGAGTGCTCTCCGGGACTGTGCTAGGAAGCTCCAGTCGCACATAAAGAAGAAGGAAAGGTACAAAAAGCAGAAGGAAAAAGAGAGGATAATAAGAGTGATCCTTCCCCTGATGGCTGAGAGATGCGCCTCATTTCTCGGCAAGCCCCCTGTAGATCTGGAGCCGGTTATAGCAAGGATAATGGATGCTGTGACAATAGAGAGTGAAGTTAATTACAGCGAAGTTTGCGATGTAAGGCTGATAGTTAAGAACTACACATCAAGGGCAAAGAGCTTTACACTCTATGCCACAGTGCCGAAGGAAGCGAAGCTGGTATCATCCAAGCCAGGGTGCACCATGGATGAGAATGTTCTTGTCTTCAAGATACCGAGGATAAAGAGCAATGGTGTCTTTGAGATCCTTTACTCTTTATTGGGCATAGAGAAAGGGGATTATGATGAGCCCGAGCTTTACTTTGAGGGGATAGGTGATGTGTATGGAGCTGAGCCCTGGGTGGTGGTATGAGCGTGATTGAGGAATTAACGGAGATAATAAACAGCCTTTATGAGCAGATGCGTAAAGGAGAGGTGCCCAGAATAGAGATAGCAACGAGGAGCAAGAGCAATCTTGAGTACAGCGATGAGTTCAGCGTCTGGAAGTACGGCACTTCTAGAAGCGTAAGAAGCGCGAAAAACCTGGATGGGGCATCAATGCTTCTGCGCACCGTATACACATCGGACTTCGTAAAGGATATGGTAGAGACAAACAAGACATCAACTCTCAGGGAGATGTACTATATAAGCGAAGGGTGGAACAAGGCAAAGTTCAACTCTCAGGATGAGAGCGACAAGCTCGTTGAGGACCTGGAGATACTCACGGAGCATCTGAGAGAGGAGATGAAGCTTAGACCGGAGGAGAATGGGGCAAGCATAATTGGTAACGTAACGGTTGAAGAAAAGATAAGGACAGGGGGCACGAGGGTGATAAACTGCAGGGATGATGTCGGGGATGCAGGATATACAATACCATACAGCGTTGAGAAGAATAAGATAAATTTTAAAGGATGCGATGCTGATTTTGTAATAGCTATAGAGACAGGAGGTATGTTTGACAGGCTTGCGGAGAACAGATTCGATGAGGATGCCAGGGCTATACTGGTGCACTTAAAGGGGCAGCCAGCGAGGAGCACCAGAAGGCTTCTGCGAAGGATGAATGATGAGCTGCATCTGCCCATAGTTGTTTTCACAGATGGGGATCCATGGAGCTACAGGATATATGGAAGCGTTGCTTACGGAGCAATAAAGACGGCGCACATAAGCGAATATCTGGCTACACCCGGAACAATGTTTGTCGGCATAACGCCCTCAGATATAGTGAACTATGATCTGCCCACAGATGCTCTGACAGAGAGGGATGTGGAAGCGCTAAATGCAGAGCTGAGTGATCCCAGATTTGATAACGAATTCTGGAAGGGTGAGATAAACCTTCAGCTCAGCCTGGGAAAGAAGGCAGAGCAGCAGGCTCTGGCAAAGTATGGCTTAGAGTATGTGACATCCGTCTATCTACCAGAGAAGCTGAGCGCCATGGGCATTCTAAAGAGATAAAGAGATAAAAAGATAAAAGGATCTTTGAAAAGCTTTTTCCTGTGTTGACGTTATGGACTGATCCTCCGGTGCGGGTAGTTTCACAGATCATCCTTTTCACACCCGGGGTGTGAA
>JAXHST010000063.1:0-2663 GCA_034190325.1 Thermoplasmatota archaeon | reverse complement strand
ATGCCGGAAGGCGCGGGCATGGATTACATAGATGCTGATGCGATAAGGTTCGGTTATAGAGCGGGGATGCTGACGGATGAGGACATTCGTGAGATGTTTGATGTCATTGTGCCTGCGATAGAGCGCATGTATCAGGGATTGTTTTCAGGCTTTGGTGGCTCTAAGGTGACGCTCTCTGTGGATGTGGAGGGCTTCATAGATCAGCTGAAGGAAGAGGGGCCACTAACAATAAATATGGAGGGCTACCTTGACGTGCCTTTAATAGCCCTGATCCGCGGCTCTGGTGCCTCTGATGCTGGGGGCGCTTTTGCCCCAGGGCTGATAAGGATAGCAGAGAATCTGGTAGATCTGGGAAGAACAAGAACCGTGCCACTATCCTTCACCATAGAGAACCCTCTGAAATACTGGCCTCTGGAGTTTTACATAACCTTTGGAGAGGGTCTTGAGGCGAATGGGGATAATGAGTTATACATGGATGTCCCTCCGGCGGAGAGAGAAGAGCAGGAGGTGCAGATATGGTTCTCCTTTCCTTTCGTGATAAGCCTCGCAACGCCCTATGCTCTCCTCGTATATCTGCTCGTTCTCATGGCGCTGGCTGTCCTTGCTGCCGTGTATTTTATCGTGAAAGCTTTTCATTCCGCTTATTACAAACATTTAAATAAAAAATAATACAATTCCGTTCAGGTGTAAAAATGGAGTTCGATCTTTCTGCGATGCAGATAATACTCGAGACCCTTCTGCTGGGTCTCGCGATAGGTGGGATAGGTGCTGGAGGAATAGCTCTATATTTCGGGTCTAGAAAGAACAGGATAGTGGGCAGCATTCTGCTCGTTGTAGGAATAGTCTTTCTAGCCCTGGCTCTGGTGTTCTACGGCTCACCGTTCGCGCTCTCAAATCCGTTCTGGGCGATGATCGCTACATTCATACTGATATGCATAGGCGGAGGAATAGGCATAGCCATCATAGGCGGAGTCTTTCTGCTCACAGTTCTGCGCTGATCACGCGCTGGTGCTGAATGGACAAGCATGAGGTTGTCATAGTTGGTGCAGGACACGCTGGGTTGAGAGCAGGGTTAAACCTCGCCAAGGCAAAAAAGGATGTTGTAGTCATAGAGAAGAAAAAGCATGAAGATATCGGAGAAAAGGTCTGCTGTGGAGGTTTAACTCATAGAGCTATAAAATTTGTGCCAAAAGAGCTGATAAGATGGGAATGCAAGAAGTTAGTGGTCCACTTAGAAGAAAAGCAAATGGAGGTAACTAGCGAAGAAGCATTCGGAACAAATGAAAAGCCTCTGGGGGCTTCCATTTTAAGGCACGAAGTTGGACAGTGGTACCTCAAGCAGTATGAAGAGGCCGGAGGAAATGTGCTGGCAGGTACTGCGGTTAGTGGACTGGACAGAGAAAAGAGTGAACTGACACTGGACAATGGAGAAAAGATCGGCTACAAATATCTGATAGCGGCAGATGGCTCTACATCAACAATAACAAAAGCCATGGGTTTTAAGTCAGATAGCGTGTTTGCAGGAGAATACAGAATTGAAAATTATAGCAAAGAAGACACGCCACTGGAGGTCTACCTATGGCCGGAGAGGATTGGCTACACCTATTGCTGGATAATGCCCTATGACAAAGGAAGAGCCTCTGTGGGTGTTGGGGGACATCCAAAATACTCACCCCACCCAATTCAGGAGAAGGTAAAAGAACTAATATTAGAGGAAAAAGGAATTGATCTGAACAAGTACGAGTATAAGCAGGCTCCCTACAGAGCCAGCTATCACGGTTTCAAGCATGGCAACATATTTCTGGTTGGGGACGCTGCTTCATTTGGCTGCTCTCTAACTGGAGAGGGTCAATATCCCGCCTTTGTCTCTGCTGACATAGCATCCAAAGCGATCATAGATCCAAACTACAACTGGAAAAGTGACGTCAACGATCTCCTTATCCTGCACAAAATGGGTATGCCGTTCCTCAAGGTCCTGCCGTTCATACCCTCACCTCTCAGAGACGTCTTATTGCCCAAGGTTGCTATGAAGCTGGCTCCGATAGCAGGACAATTTTCCTTTGTCAGAAAGATCGCAGTTCAGATAACTTCAAGTGGTGAATGAAGCATATGAAAATTGGAAGGAAAATCTGGCATCAGAGCGCTAAAACGGGATGGGCGAGGGTCGCGATCACGCCCATTTCGAAGGTCAATGAGCGGAGAATACCTTCGCAGAAAGTATCCGGATGCGAGCGTCTGGGTAGATCCAAAGATAAAAGATCTCTTAGGTCTGGAGGCATAAAATGGAAAAACATGAAGTTGTTGTGGTTGGTGCAGGACCCGCTGGCTTGAAAGCAGCAGAGCTTTTGGGCAAAGCAGGTAAGGATGTTCTGGTTATAGAGAAAGACAAGGAAGAGAGAATAGGAAATAAGCCGTGCGCTGGAGGCTTACCACCACATGCGATGAAGTATTTTCCTGAAGAGTTATATGAGAATGTTGTCAACTCCGCTACTCTCCGCATAGGAAATAGAGATCTTACAGTTAGTTTTGATGAGCCCCTGGTTGCTCTTGTCTCTCGTCTGGATATAGGCCAATATCAGCTAAAATTGGCAAAAGAAGCCGGAGCACAGATCATGGCCAATACTCCTGTTAAAGGACTGGACAAAGAGAAAAATGAAGTGATC
>JAXHST010000062.1:11271-19917 GCA_034190325.1 Thermoplasmatota archaeon | reverse complement strand
ATCCAGAGCAGTGCATATCTTTACCTGTATGCTGTCTTACATTCCCTCTATGCTGGCCCGTAACGCTTATTTCTTTCCATTTCAACTTCTGTCTGCAGCTCCCGTCAATAATAAACACAGTGCATAAGCTACAGCAGAGGGCTTTAATGAACCCGCAGGATTATGCCTTCCAACATACCCAGGCATCGTAACCTGATCAGAGCGGTTGATAACCTTTAAATAGAAACATTTCCCTTTCTTCTTATGAAAAAGTCCTATCTTGCGCTGCTAGCTATCGTTTTAGCATGCTGTGTGGAAACTCCTGCAGGTGTGACTTTTGTAAAACTTACGCCTCCCATGATGATAACAGGTCTTGAAGCAGGCACCATAGATGGAGCCGTTATCTGGGAGCCATGGGCTTCCCTTTCAGTCCAGAGAGGGCTAGCAAATTATAAGCTAAATAGCAGTGACATCTGGGAGGAACACCCATGTTGTGTGGTAGCAGCAGATAGAGAATGGAGCAGCGGAAATGAAGAGCTTTTAACAAGGTTTGTAGCAGCACACATAGCAGCAATAAACTGGATAAACAGGGCTCTTGAAGAGAATAACAGTAAGCTTTACTCATATGCTGAGAAGCTAACAGGCCTTAACAGGAGCGTTGTTGAACCTGCAATTAAAAATATGGAGTTTGATTATCATATAAAAGAGCAGGCAATCAAAGAGGTTGGTGAAGCTTTCAATGATTTTGAGCTTTATATTGCACAAAAATGGAACAGCTCTGGCTACAACTCTATAGATAGATATGTGAACTCAATCATAGATGAACGCTATATAGATAATGCCACAAAGAGAACCAGCGAGGATATACCATTCTGGCAGAATTTATGCCCACCTCTACCTCAACCGCAGAGAGATATGGAAATGGTAAGAATAGGTTACATAAAGGGCGATCTACACCATCTACCACTCTTTGTTGCGATAGGTGAAGGATTTCTTGAGAACACTGGCATATCACCGGTACTTCAGTCCTTTGATAACGGTCCTGATATGATGGTTCAGGGGTTCAAAATGGGAACTGTTGATATCGGATACTTAGGTATAGCGCCAGTGCTCATATATAGCATAAATGCCAATGATGGGGATCTTGAGATAGATGTGGTAGCTCAGGTTAATTCTGAAGGGAGCGCTATTGTCATTAGAAAAGGAGTGGATAAGATTAGAACCCTTGCAACTCCTGGGCCTGGAAGCGTTCAGTACTTTCTAGCACTTAGAGCCAAAGATGAATTATAGAGAGATAACGCTAAAGGTCTCGGGTTTTGCTGCTTTCATACTCGCATGGTATGCTTTAATAGGTGTCTCAAAGATCTTTTTTCCAGGGGCACCAATCTCTTCAATACCTGACCCCATTGAGGTGTGCAAAGCCTTCGGCAGGCTCTTATTTCCTTCGGGTGTAAACCCGCTATATCAACAATCTCTGCTGAGCCATGCAGGGGCGAGCCTTTTAAGGATGCTATATGGGGGTGTAATAGCGATAGCAATAGGGATACCATCAGCGCTCTTAATGGGCTGGAGCAGAAGCGCTTTTCACTTTGGTGGAACCATTGTTGAGATCCTGCGCCCTATACCACCTATAGCATGGATCCCGATAGCCCTCCTTCTCTTCAAATTCAATGCTCCTATATTCATAGTCTTTCTGGGGGTTGTCTTTCCCATAGTACTGAGCGTTGTTTCAGGGGTAAGAAACATTGATACAAGGCTCATAGAGGCTGCGAAAATAGTTGGAGCTGATGATTGGAGTATAATAAGAAAGGTTGTTCTGCCAGCAAGTGTGCCATCGATGATAACTGGTATAAGGACAGGGTTGGGTGTTGGATGGATGTGCATAGTGGCTGCAGAGATGATGGGAAGTAGCAGTGGTTTAGGATACTTCATATGGTATGCATATGACCTATATATGATACCTGAGATGGTCGCCGGAATGATAGCAATAGGCATTATTGGCTGGCTAATGAACTGGGTTTTAGAGTTTTTGGAGAGGAGGATGACACCTTGGAGATCATAAGTTGCGAGCACGTTGCGAAGAAATTTGGAAATCTAAAGGTAATAGAGGATCTCTCATTCGTGGTTTTTAAAGGAGAATTCCTTTCTATAGTAGGCCCTAGTGGTTGCGGGAAGACTACAGTTTTAAGGATGATCTCCGGTTTAGAGAAACCAAAAGAAGGCAGAGTTCTGTTTAAGGGAATAGAAGTTAGCAGGCCTACAAAAGAGATAGGCTTTATCTTTCAGGAAGCTTCTCTTTTTCCATGGAGAAGCGTGAAAAAAAACATAGAATTTCCTTTAGAGCTGAGCGCTAGAGAAAATAGAGAAGAGATCAGCAGAAAGTATATAGAGCTTGTAGGTTTGGAGGGTTTTGAGAACGCTTACCCGCACCAGCTCAGCGGAGGTATGAAACAGAGAGCAAGCTTAGCAAGAGCTCTTGCTGCAGAGCCAGAAGTTTTGCTCATGGACGAACCATTTGCATCCCTTGATGCGCTCTCAAGGGAGAAGATGCAGGTAGAACTGCACAGGATCTGGGAGAAGGAGAAGAAGACCATTATTTTTGTCACGCACTCGGTTGAGGAAGCTCTATTCCTTAGCGACAGGATCATAGTTCTGACCTCCAGACCCGCAGAGATAAAGGAAGACATTCATATAAATTTAGAGAGACCGCGGGATAGGGGATCTGAGAAGTTTATGAGCATGAGAAAGAGTATAGAGAAAAAGCTCATTTAACAGTATCAGTATATCCAAACGAAAAAAGAAAGAGAGCAAAAGAGATAACAAAAGCTTCGAATAAAGCAAAGAGGGCCATGAAAAATCTAACAAGTACTATATTTGTTGTGTAATTCAGGGGCAGCAGGATCAGCAGAAAGAAAAGAAGAGCGATAATCGCTACAGGAAGGAGCAAAAGGATAAGAGATTTTGGATAACTTTTTGCTGCTAGCTTTACAGAGTCCATAATTGCATAGATGAAATTTTTGCCCCCGAGAACTATGGAGGGTAAGGTGTATATGAAAAGAGCAGATATCAGCAGGATTAAGCAAAAGAGGAAGAGATAAAACCCAACGTAGGAAACGCTGAAAGAGGAGAGGGAGAGAGCAAAACCGGAAAGCCTTAAAGTGAGGAGTGCGAAAGCTAAGAGCAGGAGGAGTTCTATCGACAGGGAGAGCAGAAGATGAATATATTTTCTGCAGGATGCATAGAATGATTCTTTAAAGCCCATGCGGGAGGCGAGAGCAGGATAAATGCCCAATAGTAAAGATCCTGCGACCAGCCCTATAATCACAAGGGACAGGATCTCAAAACGCTCCGGTAACACAAGAAATATTGTATTCCCGAATCCGGGCATGTACTGGGGAACGAACATGTTGAATAACAGATAAAAGGCCTCTATGGAAAAAAGAAGCACTGGCAGAATATAAGCAGGATTCTTTGCCCTTCTGGTCGCTTCTCTAATGACCTCTACAAGTTTCACAGAAGCGCATAGTATGGATACATTATAAGTTTTGTGCTGTGCGCTGTGCAATAATTTATGATTCAAAGCGCAAATAATATAAAAAACCAGGTTATTTCACCTTTATGAAGGTCATAGTTACCGTATTATGTCTTGCCCTTCTTCCTTTCGCTCTGGCGCAGTCTACTGCAGCAGGATCTGCCGAGGCTGCTGAAGATCTTATAATGGAAGAAAACCATATGGAAAGAGGACAGGATCTCATCTCTGGTCTTGTGGACAGAATTGTTAGCCTGGGACTGCAGGCTTTCTTTTATATAAACAATCTCTGTTATAGGCTAACGGGGGGTAGATTTGGTGCTGAGGCATACTGCTTCTAAGCTTTCTATTCTTCTCTCACTTTTCTTCCTGATGCCCGCAGTTATGGGCGCAGACCCTTTACCACCAGAGCTCGAGGAGAATTACCAGAAATTCAGGGAAGTTGCTATGCCTGAGCTGGAAAGCTTTATGGACATGCGTTCATACTCCCTGGAAGATATAACCCTGCTTATGAAGGAGATGAGCTACCATGATGCAGGAATTCTCAATGCAACCAACTCCGAGATGGAGAATAGGTATGGAATAGATGCAACAAACTCAACGAAAGTCGCTGCGGAATACCTGAAAAGAGAGGTGATAGACCCTTTAAAGACTACCCGCTCGGTAACTCTAGAAACGGGAGAGGTTATTGCATTTGAGGATCTCTCAGAAGCTGCGTTACTGGAGCTTCTTTTTTATCAAGTAAGAGACAACATAAAGATGGCAGGTCCTGAGGATGTGCCTGAGAGCGAAAGATGGCAGGCAAACATTCCAGGGCTAAAGAATTTTGTTGTTTCAGAAGAAAAGATAGTGCAGTTTCCATGTGAGACCGTTTTTCTTGGTAGAGGGGGTATATGTTATGATAAAGCACTCCTTCTAGGAACTCTTCTCAAAATGGAGGGTTATGATGTGGCATATGGTTACTATGCTTCATGGGTTCTGAACATAGGTCCTTTCGGCAGCATCAGGATGCCTGGCTACCATTCATATGTCATTGTAAAGGATGAGGGATGGGGAATAGGAGATTGGGTGATAGAGGGAGCAAGAGATATGAATGGAAAAGAGATGGATGGTAAATGGATAGTTCTTGATCCGCTGTATAGCCCGAGCTTTGCGCCAAAGATGCAGATGATCGGAGAGCACAAACCCGTAAAATTCGCAGAGACGCCTCCATGGGCTAAGATACTTATAGAAGAGCAGGGAGGTAAAGTTCTTCCATCAGAGCTGGTTTTCAGGATCTAAGTAGTTAGTCCTTTAAGATGAATAATATGCTCGTAGTATAACTATGACTATGAATAAGAGAGCCCCAAAAATAATATATAGCGAAGATGAGAGAAACAAGCTAAATAAACTTGTAAGGACAGAGGAGTGAGAAAAGGTATGTGACAGGAGCATAGATCATACCCAGGGTCTGAGAATAAGAAGATAGCTGAAGAACTTCATCTGAACAAGATGACAGTTTTAAAGTGGAGATTTTACAAGAAAAGAATGGATGGGTTGAAAGACAAATAGAGGGCTGGAAACTATTGTGCGTATGCAGGGTAAAGATTGTGTGTAACCCAATTTGAATGGATGGAGCGTGAGGGATCTCACGAAAGCTTTAAACGAAGATGGCAATAAGCAAGAGCCGGCTATACCAGCTGCTCCAGGAACTTGATCTGACACCAGTTTCAAGCTGATGAACATCCGCTTGGATCTATAAGGCAAGGTACTTACTGTATCGGAGATCAACAGGATCAGATAAGAGAAAAAGCTAGATCCCTATTCCGGTGCGCAGGGCCTTTGACTGAAGAGCTTCAAGTTTGTTACCTTCGGATATGATCTGCTGCATCTTTAAACCGCAGCTTCTCAGCTCAGCTTTTGGTGCTCTCCCCACATATTCCATAGTCTGTGTCCTTAAACCGCACTCGCACTCAAAGGGTTCTGTAACCTTCGTTATGTCATCAGACATCACAAAGGCAGGGAAAGATAATGTTGTGGGATCACATACGCTCATCAAGCCCTTTTCGCCGGGCTCAAGAACCTCAAGGGTCTCCGGATCTCTGTTAAAAGCAACTACCCATGGAGCAAGGTGCATGTTGCTAACAGTGCAGAAGTCCAGACCAAACGCATTTGACTCACCAAAGCCGTATATATCAAGTATGTAGGGCTCATAAACACCGAAGTGATCCACGATTTTCTTTTTAAACGCAACTTTGTCTATGGCTTCTCCGCTCAGCTTCTTCCAGCCGCCACCTATAATAGTAAAACAGAGATTTGAACCATCGGGATCCCATTCAAAGGTCTCTCCCTTCATATCCATGTAGTTCATGAGCTCGTTAAGAACGTAATGAAAACCTATGTTGAAGACAAGCTTGTTCTCTTTCCTCCTCTCCTCAATTGTCTTCAATATCTTCTCTGGATCAAATTTAAAGCCATTCAGATGGAAGTCGTAAGGAATCCTCAGCAAGTCGAGATAAGGCAATAAACTATGAAATGAGCTGGAGAACCATGTTGATGCTTCCTGAGGATGTGGCAGGAGCACTGACCAGTAGAAATTGCTGAGAGCGTAATTTACGAGCCTGGAGGTCTTTCCCTCAAACCTTGGCTGCTGCTTAAGCACTCTGGGCACACCAACGCTGAATATGTAGTTCACCAGCCCGGCGCCCAGGCGCATAAGAGACCAATAATCCTTTGGCAGGTAGCTAACAGAACCAGAGGTGCCTGAGGTTGTGACCACCGTCTTTATTTTATCTTCAGGTATGGTTGCCATAGAGCCTTTCTTGAAAGCTTCAACAGGTATCTGTGGTATTTTATATATGTCGTCAAATGTCTTTAGCATAGATGGTTCAAAACCACCGTTCTTAGCGCAGTAATCCTTGTAAACAGGGTTACGCTTGTAATGATAGTTGAATGCATACTTTATAGCTCTGAACTGCTTATCTCTGAGCTTTTCCTGATCCATTGACCAGAGCTTTGGAGTGGCGCAAAGCTCCCATACAGGGTTACCAACAAGTTTGCCCCCCTCGGAGATCATAGAGAAACCACCATTCACAAGACCTGCTACGGGCAGGTGAGATATCACCGATCTGCTCACGGACATAGAGCAAGAAAGATCTGTTTAAATATATTTTTTTCCCTTCCTATGTTCCCTATCCTATCTGATCCTCAGCCTATTCTCATGTTCTCTATATTTGATGCACCGGTTTTCACTTCGCCAGCAAGGCTTAGAGATATATCGCTGAGCTCCAGCGTGCGTGTGCTAAGCATAGAGGGGAGAGATCTCAGAGCTTTGAGCAGCAGAGACGGAAGCTCATCCCTATTGAGTTCTATAAGCTCTCTTATGTCCAGCTCGAGCTCTGCATTTTGCAAGACCGCGCTGTCAAAGGATATGGGCACATTCTCAAGGATGAAAGATCCGTTCTCTATTTCAATTTCGTTTATCAAGATCTTTTTCCCTGAGAGCAGAGAGCTTAAGAGAGGTCTCAACGTTAGCTCTGGTATGCTTAGCTTTTCCGCCTTTATGATTGCTGGCGTTCCTGAGCCCTCTAGCGTTAGAGCCTCTGAGTGCATGGAGCTGGCGCTGAAAGAGGGAGTATGAAATTCCACGTCCTCAAGCGTGATCTCCTTCATTATAGAGGAGAGCGCTGATGTCATTGGAACCCTCGTTTCACCATAAAGTGAGAGAGGTATCTCTATGCCATTGAGATCAACCTTTGTATCGAGGTATGTGGTTTCGAGACGCACGCCCTTAAAAGCAGGCTTCTCTAAACTCATTGTTATGCTTCCTTTTCTCACATCCATACTGTTTACGTTGCACTCATCCACAAACGAGAGGGTAACATTCCCGTTAGGGGCTTTGAGTGAAAAGTCTTTGATATCCGCTTTATCTATCCCAACCCAGACCTCATTGCCCCTTAAGACCCCTTCTTTTGGCTGTGTTATGGGGATAATAACGAAGAGCACCGAGGATATAAGGAGCACAGATATCAGGATAACAATTGTTGTGCTTATTGTGGTATACCTCTTTTTTGCCTCTGGCCTCTTAGATGCGTATCTTTTGGTTATATAACCAGCAAGCAAAGAGAGCAAAAGGATCACAAAGAAGAACACCAGAGCGAGCAGCGATGCCAGGGATCTCTCGATAGAAAACCAGAGCAGCACCGGGATCGCCAGTGCCAGTATTGCAGCGATTATCCTTGATTCCATTACCCTAATTGATCACATGATTTAAAAACTTAACGCAGCAGCTTTATATTATAATAAGCCTATGTTCTCTGAATGGTTGAAGAAAGTTTAAGCAAAAAGATCCTTTCACTCTCATGGCCCATTCTGGTTACACAGCTGCTGAATATGCTATACAATCTTGCAGATGCTTTCTGGATCGGAAATATGGAAGGGGCGGCTTCTGTGGCTGCCATCCAGATCTCCTGGCCAGTGTTCGGGGTTATAATAGCGGTAGGCTTTGGATTCAGCGCTGCAGCCGTAGCTCTGATCTCTCAGTACTCTGGGGCTGCTATGGACGACAGAGCTAGCTATGCTGCTTCGCAGATAATAGGGGTTATGCTGCTGTTGTCCCTGTGTTTTGCGCTTCTCGGTTTTTTCTCCACGCCTTTTCTGATTTCTCTTCTAGGGGCTGAGGAGGCGGTTACAGAGAGAGCTATAGAATACATAAGCATAATATTTCTAGGCCTGCCATTCATATTTCTCACGATGTCGTGCGATGGTATATTCCGTGGGAGAAGCAGAATGGTTCTATCCATGTCAATAATGGGAGCATCTGTAATAATAAACATAATCTTAGACCCGCTTTTTATAGGGGGTTATTCCTTCATCCCTGCAATGGGCATATCTGGAGCAGCCATAGCAACGGTGATATCTTACATACCTCCCACTTTTATCTCTCTGTGGGTACTCAGCTCTGGAAGGATAGGGGTCAGGATAAAAAGCAGAGAGATGAAGCCAGATCTTGCGGAGACAAAGAAAATAGTTCGCATTGGGCTTCCGGCAATAATAGGGCATGGAGGCTCTGCTATAGGTTTTTTTCTCATGATGTACATCGTTGCCATGGTGCCTGAATCCACGATAGCGCTTGCCGGCTATGGCATAGGAGATAGGCT
>JAXHST010000062.1:0-11171 GCA_034190325.1 Thermoplasmatota archaeon | reverse complement strand
CCATAGCTCTGCGGGAAGTACTCTCTCATTACTGTTGGTCCGAAGCCGTGTCTCAGCAAGGTTGCTGCCCAGCCCCACCAGCACAGAGAATTTATTATCGGCATACTGCAGATTGTGTCAAGACCGCTGAAAAGCCCTCCGAGCATCTCGATCATATTACAGCCGAGTAGTCCCTCCCCTATTCCTGCAAAGAACGGCATCATGTGCGGTGATGGACCTGACATCTCATCTATCGCTGACTGGAAATACATTCCCGTGGCGCTCTGCACGAGTTCAAGGAAATCAGCTAAACAGCCTCCTCCAAGTACCGTAAATGCCAGCACAATCGCTTTTACGAATGGGCCAACTCTGGGAAAAACTCCATAGCAGCAGTACCCATATATGTCAGAGAGCACTGCTTTCTCTGCCACCACTTCCTCTTCAGCTCCTGTCTCTGGAGAAGCTCCTGTTTGCTGCGCAAAAGCACCAGGCAAAATAGCCAGGGCTAAGAGCACGGCAAAAACTCCTGCGAACAACGTTTTTGTTTTCATTTTATTCCCTCCTGACATATATTGAAATATGTCGTATATATACCTTTCTTTTTTTTCGTTATGTCCCATAAAAGATCGGGATAAAAATATTAACCAGCGAGATAATCTTAAATACTTAAAAAACACTTCACTTTGCATGTCTAGAGGAGTTTGTAGCTCTTGTGGTACGCCGCTTGTGGAAAGGAAAGATGCAGTATTCCTCTGCCCTTCATGTGGTAAAACTCTGGTCGGCAGATGCTATAGATGCAGGGATAAGAGTGTTCCTTACGTTTGCCCGGAATGTGGTTTCAGAGGTCCTTGAATGGGTAAGGTAAGTGTGACTATCAGGGTATTGCCAGATAATGTAGATATTGATCTGGAGAGCATAGCGGATGAGATAAAAAAGATCATGCCAGCCAATGTGCAGTTCAGAGGTTATCAGATATCAGACATAGCCTTTGGCTTGAAAGCTTTGCTCTTCAACATTCTGGCTGAAGACGAAGGGGTAGAAGAGCTGAATAGCGAAATAGAGAAGATAAAGGGTGTTGGTAGCGTTGAGGTGGTTGATCTAACGTTGATATAGGGCCTGTAGCTCAGCTAGGTAGAGCATCTGGCTTTTAACCAATGGAAGAAACCAGGTGGCCGGGGGTTCGAATCCCTCCAGGCCCGCTGAAAGGGAGGAAAAAAATGGAAGTGAGAAAACATGTGCTTGTTCCGCCCCATGAACTGATGAGTGAGGCAGAGGTAGAAGAGCTTTTAGCTAAATACGGAATAACAAAAAAGGAGTTGCCAAAAATAAATGTAAATGATCCGGCAATAAAGGATCTTGGAGTAGAGAACGGGGATGTGATAAAGATAAAGAGAATAAGTCCCATTTCAGGGATCTCATACTACTATAGAGTGGTGATAGAAGAATGAGGGAGCTTATAGATGCATATTTCAGAGAGAAAAGCCTTGTAGAACACCAGCTTGAGTCCTTCAATGACTTTGTGGAGCACAGGCTTCAGAGAATAGTGGATACGGTGATCATAAGTGAAGATTCTGGCCCCGGGATCTTTAGACCGGAGGTTGAGGATTATGAAATAAAGCTTGGAAAGATAAGCGTTGACCTGCCAACAGTTAGAGAAGCGGATGGAACACAAAAGCACATATTCCCCATGGAAGCCAGATTGAGAAACATAACCTATGGTTCTGACCTGTGGCTGGAGTTTATTCTCTACAAAGGCGGTATAGAGCAGAGCAGGGAAAACCTTCACATAGGGAAGCTTCCCATAATGGTGGGATCCAGCAAATGCCTTCTGCGCAAAGAGAATATGGAGCGAGTTTACAACGCGAAACTAAATGATGAGGAGTACCTTGAAAAATTGATAAATGAGGCAAAAGAAGATCCGGCGGAAGAGGGGGGATACTTTATAACAGGAGGCACAGAGAGAGCGCTCATATCTTTAGAAGATCTCGCACCAAACAGGGTGCTTGTGGAGTATACGCCCAAATATGGCAGAGAAGCTCCAACGGCAAAGGTTTTTTCACAGCATGAAGGCTATAGAGCACTCATAACGATAGAGCTGCATAAGGATGGCGTCCTCTCATGCACACTACCAACAGTAGCGGGAGATCTGCCGATGATAATACTGCTAAAAGCCCTGGGCCTGGAGTCTGATGAATCGATAGTTAATAACATTGTGAGTGACCCTGCAATGGAGCGCTTTGCTTATGCGAATATAGAAGAGTGCGCAGAGGAGCACCTTGTGATAACGAATCAGGACGCAGTGAATTATCTCGGAAAAAAGATAGCCGGTGGGCAGGCAAAAGAGTACAGGCTTAACAGGGTAAACAACTTGCTGGACAGGATCCTTCTGCCGCACCTGGGCACCACACCAGAGGACAGGCTCAAGAAGGCGATATTCCTTGCGAGAATGGGGGAGGCTGTGCTTGCACTCGCTCTAAAAAAGAGAGAGCCCGACGATAAAGATCATTACGCTAATAAGAGGCTAAGACTGGCAGGAGACCTGATGGAAGAGGAGTTCCGCATTGCTCTAACAAACCTTTTGAAGGATGTAAAATATGAGTTCGAGAGAGCAACCTCTAGGAGGGAGAGGGAGAGAAAAGCCCCGAAGATCTCTACATATGTCAAGCCTGATATATTGACCCAGAGGGTAGAGAGGGCACTTGCTACAGGAAACTGGGCTGGAGAAAGAACCGGAATAAGTCAGCTGCTCGACAGAACATCAAATGTCTCTATGATGAGCCATATGAGAAGGGTTATGAGTCCCCTTGTCCGCTCCCAACCTCACTTTGAGGCAAGAGATCTGCACCCAACACAGTACGGACGTCTATGTCCTAATGAAACCCCAGAGGGGCCGAACTGTGGTCTTATAAAGAATCTGGCGCTCTGTGTTGAGATAACAAAAGGTGTTGATGAAACAGAAGTGAAAAAAATACTGTTCTCTCAGGGATTGAAAGAGGTGAGAAAGGGAGAGAGCGGTACAGGAGTCTACTTTAATGGGGATTTAATAGGGCTGCATGATGAGCCCGGCAAATTTGTCTCAAAGATCAGGGATCTCAGAAGGAAAGGAAAGATCTCAACAGAGATCAATGTGAGGTACAATAAGGATGAAAATGAGATAATGATAAATTGTGATGGTGGAAGAGCTGTAAGGCCTCTCATAGTCGTAAAGAATGGAAAACATGGAATAACTGATGAGGTTCTTGAGCGGCTGGGAAAAAATGAGCTTTCATGGAAGGATCTCATCACCAACGGTCTTATAGAGTACCTTGATGCAGAGGAGGAGGAAGATGCTTACATTGCTGTTGATGAAGCCGCTCTCACACCCGAGCACACTCATATGGAGGTAGATCCCATAGCTATGCTCGGAGTGGTTGCGGGTATGATACCCTATCCGGAGCACAACTCAAGCCCGAGGAACACCCTGGGTTCAGCAATGTTCAAGCAGTCCTTAGGCTTGAGTGGAGCAAACTATCGCATAAGACCGGATACAACTGCGCACCTGCTTCACTATCCGCAGAAGCCTTTGACCCAGACACATCAGATGAAATACACGCACTATCTTGAAAGACCTACGGGCCAGAACTTTGTCATCACAGTGCTCTCCTATGAAGGATATAATATGGAGGATGCCATAGTTCTCAACAAGAGCTCCATAGAGAGAGGCATGGGGAGATCCACGATCTTCAATATGTATGAAACAGAACGCAAAAGATACATGGGCGGGCAGAAGGATGAATTCGAGACACCTCCACCTGACACGAGAGGAGTTCGCTCTCAGGCTGCATACAAAAACCTGGATGAGGACGGCATAATAACGCCTGAGATATCCGTGGGCTCAAATGATGTGCTCGTTGGTAAAACCTCACCTTCAAGATTCCTCGAAGAAGCGGAAGAGCTCCTTGCGCCGCAGAAGCGCATAGAGAGCTCTCTTCGGGTTAAGCATGGTGAGGAAGGCATAGTAGATAAGGTTGTACTGACACCTTCTGGTGACAACAACATGATGGTAAGGGTTCGTTTGAGGGAAGAGCGCATACCGGAGCTCGGTGACAAATTTGCCAGCAGACACGGACAAAAAGGTGTTCTCGGCCTCATAGTTCCGCAAGAAGATATGCCTTTCAATGAGCTTGGTATAGTGCCAGATATGGTTGTCAATCCTCATGGCATACCCTCCAGGATGACCGTTGGGCACGTGCTTGAAGCACTCGGGGGGAAAAGGAGTGCTATGAGTGGAAAATTCAATGATAGCACAATATTTAGCGGAGAAGAAGAGGAAGATATAAGAAAAGAGCTGAAGGCCTATGGTTTCAAACCCAATGGTAAAGAGGTCTTATACGATGGAAAAACAGGGAAAATGTACGATGTAGAAATCTTTGTTGGCATAATATACTATGAGAAGCTCTACCATATGGTCGCGGACAAGATGCATGCAAGAGCAAGAGGGCCTGTGCAGATATTAACCAGACAACCAACGGAAGGAAGGGCAAGAGAAGGAGGTTTGAGGTTTGGGGAGATGGAGCGCGATTGTCTCATAGGGCATGGAGCTGCTATGGTGGTGAAGGATCGCTTGCTCGATAACTCTGATGCCGTTAATGTTTATGTGTGCAACAAGTGCGGTCATTTTGCCATGATGACAAGGGATGGAACTCTTAGATGTCCGATACATGGGAATACAACAGAGATATACCCCGTATCAACAAGCTATGCTTTCAAGCTTCTTGTTGATGAGCTGAAGAGCATGTGCATCGTGCCAGCACTGCAGCTGGAGGACATAATATGAATATGGGAGGAATAAAATGATACCGAAAAGCATAGAATCAATAAGGTTCAGGTTGATGAGCCCTGACGAGATAAGAAATCTCTCAGTAACAAAGGTGATAACACCCGATACCATAGGTGAAGATGGTTTTCCTATAACTATGGGCCTCATGGACACACGGTTGGGCGTCATAGAGCCCGGCCTCGTTTGCAGGACCTGCGGCAAAAGGGTTGATGAGTGCCCGGGCCACTTCGGGCACGTAGAACTTGAAAGGCCGGTAGTGCATGTAGGTTATGCAAAACTGGTGAAAAATTGGCTGAACGCCACGTGCTCAAACTGTGGCAGGATAACGCTGAGCGATGAGAAAAGAGAGAAATATTTAAATGACCTTGTGAGAGTAAAGGAAGAAGGTTCAGATACTGACAGGGTTATAGATCGCCTGATAAAGGAGGCTTCTATGGCTACGGTTTGCCCCCATTGTGGAGCTGATAGCCCTAAGGTTAATCTTGATAAGCCAACAACCTTCAGAATAGAGAACTCCAAGCTAACGCCTACAGATGTGCGCACATGGCTTGAAAAGATAAGCGATGAAGATTGTGAGCTTCTGGGCATAGGATACGGGATAAGGCCGGAATGGGCAGTGCTCGCAGTTCTGCCAGTGCCTCCCGTTACCGTGAGGCCTTCTATCACCCTGGAAACAGGGGAGAGATCTGAGGACGATCTCACACATAAACTGGTGGATATACTCAGAATAAATCAGAGATTAAGAGAGAATATAGATGCCGGAGCACCACAGCTCATAGTAGAGGATCTCTGGGAGCTGCTTCAGTATCATGTCACAACCTATTTCGATAACCAGACCTCGGGCATACCCCCGGCAAGACACAGATCAGGCAGACCTCTACGCACATTGGCGCAGAGGCTTAAGGGTAAGGAAGGAAGGTTCCGTTCAAATCTTTCCGGCAAAAGAGTTAACTTTTCAGCAAGGACTGTGATAAGCCCGGATCCTATGATAAGTCTGAATGAGGTTGGAGTGCCTCTGGATGCAGCAAAGGAGCTCACCGTGCCTGAGAGAGCTACAGAATTCAACATCGAAGGTCTCAGAAATCTTGTGAGAAATGGTCCTGATGTCTATCCCGGAGCGAACTACGTGATAAAAAAGAATAAACTTCGCTTAAGGGTAACGGACGTGAACAGAGATGATCTCGCGGAGAGCATAGAGCCTGGGGACGTAGTTGAGAGGCAGCTCATTGATGGTGATGCTATTCTCTTCAACAGGCAGCCATCTCTGCACAGAATGAGCATGCTGTGCCACAGGGCAAAGATCCTTCCATATCACACCTTCAGACTTAATCCTCTAGTTTGCTCTCCATACAATGCAGATTTTGATGGAGATGAGATGAATCTGCACGTTCTTCAGAGCGAGGAGGCAATAGCTGAGGCCAGATCTCTGATGAGCGTTGAAGCGCATTTGCTGAGCCCGAGGTTTGGTGGTGCTATAATCGGATGCATCCATGATCACATAACAGGTCTTTATTACCTTACCCACGGCTTTAATGAGTTTGAAAAAAGTGTTGCGCTGAGAATGCTGAGCGGAGCGGGCATAGATAAGGTACCCGAGAAACTTACGGGTAAAGAGATATTCTCGCTGATTCTACCGCAGATAGATATGGAATTCAAGGCAAAGATATGCGAGCACTGTGAGAAATGCGATAAAGAGAACTGTCCTGATGATGCCTATGTTGTGATAAGAAATGGAAAACTCATAAAGGGCACAATAGACGATGTTGCTGTTGGGGCATTTAACGGAAAGGTAATAAATGAGATCGCTAAGGAGTATGGTGACATAGCAGCAAAGGATTTCCTGGATGCTGCATCAAAACTCAGTCTCTCAATGCTCTCTGCTATGGGCTTTACCGTAGGTATAGATGAAGAGGACATACCTCTGGAGGCGCAGGAACAGATACAGGAAATCCTTGACGGAGCAAAAGAAAGGGTGGATGAGCTTATAGAGATATACGAAAGAGGAGAATTGGAGCAGGCCCCTGGAAGATCTCTTGAGGAGACCTTAGAACTTGAGATAATGAGGATACTGGCAAAGGCGAGAGATGACTGCGGGCAGATAGCCAGTAAGCACGTCAGCGGCGAAAACAGCGCCGTTATTATGGCAAAAATCGGTGCAAGAGGATCTATGCTGAACATATCACAGATGTCAGGATCTGTAGGACCACAATCCATAAGAGGCGAGAGGATCTCAAGAGGTTATGAACATAGAACCCTGTCGCACTTTAAGAAGGGCGATATAGGTGCTGAAGCAAGAGGCTTTGTAGAGTCCTCCTACAAAAAAGGTCTAAAGCCTCTGGAATACTTTTTCCACTCAATGGCTGGGAGAGAAGGCCTTGTTGATACTGCTGTTAGAACTTCCAGGAGCGGTTATATGCAGAGGAGGTTGATAAACGCGCTGGAAAACCTCAAAGTGGACTATGACGAAACTGTGAGGGATCCTGCAGACAAAGTTATACAGTTCCTTTATGGAGATGATGGGGTTGATCCATCAAAATCTATAGAGGGCGAGGCCGTAGATGTAGATAGTATTGTAAACAAGGTTCTGAGAGGTGAATGAATGGGAAAGAGAGATACTATCAATGCGCTCGTAAGAAGGGGAGTGAAGGAAGAGGATGCATCCAAGTTAGCAGATAAAGGGTACACTCTGGATAAGGTCAAAATGGCAGGATATGAAGAGCTTGAGGCTGTGCTGGGGGGTAATGCAAAAGCAGTGGCTAAGATTTTTGGCATACAGGTAAAGACACAAGCAAAGGCAAAGGGGAAGAAAGAAGGAAAAGTAACAAAGAAACTTGAGCGTACATCGGAGAAAGAACGGCTTGGGGAGCAGGATATAAGAAACAAGGCAGAGGTCTTTGCAGAAGGGAAGCTCCCGCTGAAGGTTATTGATAAGATCGCAAAAGCTCTGGTGGATAAAGATGTTAATGACAGGATCATAGAAAAAGTAGTGAAAGAAACTTTGAAGGAGTATGAAAGAGCAAGGGTTGATGTTGGTGAGGCTGTTGGAATAATTGCAGCTCAGTCCATAGGAGAGCCTGGAACACAGATGACGATGCGTACCTTTCACTACGCCGGTGTAGCTGAGATAAATGTTACCCTGGGGCTACCAAGGCTCATAGAGATATTTGATGCCAGGCGGAAGCCAGCCACACCCATGACAACGATATATCTGGAGGAAGATATAAGACATAATGCTGAGACAGCAAAGGGCATAGCTTCCCAGATAGAGGTGACCGCACTTATAGATATCGCAGACTTAGGAATAGATGTCATCAATATGCACATAAACATAATCCCAAAGTTAAGAAGAATGAAGGAAAGGGGTATTGATGTGGAGACCATATTGAGTAAGGTAAAGAAGGTTAAGGGCATAGAGGCAAAGATGGAGGGGGATACAATAGTAGTGTCCCTGGCTCAACCGAGCTATTTAAAGCTTCAAAGCCTGATAGGCACGCTCAGGAATCTGAAGATAAAAGGAATAGATGGAATAAATAGAGTAATAGTCAGATCAGAGAACGAGGGCTTTGTTCTTTATACGGAAGGATCAAACTTTAAGGAGATAATGCAGATAGATGGTATTGACAAAACAAGGACAGTAACAAATGATGTAGAGGAGATGTACGGTGTGCTCGGTATAGAGGGCGCTAGAAATGCAATAATCAACGAAGCATACAGCACTCTTCACGAGCAGGGACTGGTTGTGGATATGAGGCACATCATGCTGGTTGCTGATCTCATGACTTTTAGTGGGGATATAAGAGCTGTTGGGAGACATGGGATTGCTGGTGAGAAGCCAAGCGTTCTTGCCAGAGCAGCATTTGAGCTGACGGTAGATCACCTTCTGGAGGCCGGGATAAAAGGATCTGTCGATGAGCTGAGGGGGGTCTCGGAGAACATAGTCGTTGGTAAGCCTATAAACCTTGGCACAGGAGGAGTAAAGCTTATATTTAAAGCAAAAGGAAAAGGGGAGGAGAAAAAATGAACACAGAGGAATCCGTTAGATTGCTTGTTAGAACAGGCAGCTATGTGATGGGAGAAAAGGAGGTCAGGGAGCTAATAAAGGCGCAGGAAGCAAAGCTCGTGATCTTCTCGAAGAGGTTCGATGAAGAGCTTTTGAGCATGTGTGAGAAAAACAGGATACCTTCTATAAAACTTGCGAGGACGTCCATGGAGCTGGGGGTCATATGCGGTAAACCTTTTCCGGTAAGCGTTATCGGAGTGAAGGAAGAGGGGGATTCTGGTATACTCGCATTTAGGGGCGCTAATGGCTGAGTGGGATGTAATATCGCAGGATACCCTGCGCTGCATGCAGCTCTTTGAGAACGTCACAGAGGTGCGATCAAAAGAGATTTTGGAGGAGGGTGATACTGTTGTTTTTCTTGTGGACAAGGGAAAGCTGGGGCAGGCTATAGGGAAGGGAGCGCACAGGCTTAAGAAGCTTGAGGATCTATTGAACAAAAAAGTGAAGATAGTGGAGTTTGATAGCGAAGAAAGATTCATAAAGAATCTTTTCAAGCCTTTTCCTTTAACCTCTCTTGACATAAGGGATGAGACCGCAGGCAGGGTTGCCTATGTCTCGGTAGATCCTAAGGATAAGGGGAAGGCCATAGGGGATAAGGGAAAGAATCTGCACATAGTCAAAAAACTGGTTAAAAAATATTATAATATCGTTAATGTGATTGTGGTTTGATTTAGATCCTAATCTAGTTTGGATATCTACCGTACCTTTCAGATCAGGCTTCGGAGAAAGCTATATAAACTAACATGTACTATTCATTACGAGGTGATAAAGTGGGTAAATTTGGAAGAGAGATCGCTGGTCCGAATGTGGATGAGATAATAGAAAAGCTGAACAAAGCATTTGCGGATGAATGGCTGGCATACTACCAGTACTGGGTAGGTGCAAAGATCGTTAAGGGCAGGATGCATCCCAACGTTGAAGAAGAGCTTGAAGAGCATGCGAAGGAAGAGCTGGAGCATGCAGAGGAGCTTGCAAAGCTCATAGTGCAGCTCGGCGGAAAGCCTTTGCTCAGCCCCGAGGAGATAATATCAAAGGCAAACTGCAAGTACAATAAGCCTGATAACCCGGATACAAAAGCGATCCTGAAGCAGAACATTGAGGGCGAGCAGTGCGCTATAAAGGTGTATAAGGAATTGCTCGAGTACCTGGGAAAAGAAGGAGATCATGTATCAGCTCATGAGGTCATGGATATACTCGAGGATGAAGTAGAACACGAAGAGGATCTTGAGAACCTTCTGGAAGACATAGAGAGCGAGTAGATCTCTGCATAGAGTCTGTTGATCAGATCAACCAGGGTACTCTACTGCGGGGCATAAAGAAGAAAGGCAAGCACCACAGGAGGTGCAGAGCTCCTCTTTTATCCGCGCCCTCTTCTCTTTTATATCTATATAAATAGCATTGTTTTCGCAAGCGCTCTCACACAGCCCGCAACCTGCGCAATACTTCGCTTTGTAGATTATCTTTCTTATATCCTCTTTCTCTCTCTCATCTTTAACATGGATCTCTGAGCCCACAAGCTCAATACCAAGGGCTTTTCCCAGGTTCTTTACCCTCTCTTCGGGGGCGAAAAATCTTATTCTTGAGCCTTCATCAACGAAGGCGACATCCTGCTTTGCTTTCCTCTCCACTTCCCCATCATACCATCTCGGTTTTTTTCTGAAGCGCCATAGCCCTAGATGAATAGCCTCTTCATTATAGTGCTCTCTGAGATATTCAATATACCTTTCATAATCCTTATGCTTGTAGAGCTCAAAATCATAGAGATCACTTGCCGGACACAACCAGCATCCAATGCGCTCAAAACCAAGCTCGTATAAGGGATTATAATGGGCATTTTTGCTGAACAGATAGAGCCACACCTCCATTGAGTTCCAGTTCTGGATGGGCGAGGCGCTCAACTGCTTCTTTAGCCATGGGTTTACCCATACAGCTCCATGCCTCTCTCTGTTCTGCGATTCATATCTTCTCTGCCCTATGAAAGTGAGCACCCCGTCGGAAAAATTCCCATTTATGAGATAAGACATCGGCGCCATTTTTCTTGTTTTGCAGCACCACCTATAGTCTCTGCTCGAATTTCCGAAGATCTTGAGATCGTCAAAAAAATCTGTTCTTGCCCCTCTTTCAAGGAGCTCAAGTCCATACTCTTCCGCTATCCTGTGAACCATTTCTATCGTCTCATCGAACTCAAGCCCTGTATCAGTGAAAAGAAGCTTCGGCTTCACACCAGCATCAAGCATGAGCAAGAGTGTTGCCGTGCTATCCTTTCCCCCGCTTATGGAGCATGCTACATCCTTTTCCTCAGAGATCTTCTTT
>JAXHST010000061.1:0-24780 GCA_034190325.1 Thermoplasmatota archaeon | reverse complement strand
GTTAGTGACGCCTCTGAGCTATCAGTATAACACATTTATCATCGGTATGCCTGTAGCCTGTTCAATAAAATCGACGTAAAGCACCCTTAGTCCGGGTATGAGATCACACACAAAGGAAAAAATGAAGTTTCCTAACCACAGGTAGATAGAGCGTATGCCTGGAAGAGAGAACAGTACCGCACATGGGAACCAGGGTATGGAGAAGAGAGCCACAAGATACTGGAGGCCCTCGGTGATGATCCCGGGCATAGCCCCTGCGCATAGCATCAGAGTACCTATCAAACTGGAGAGAAGTGAAAAAAGAGCTATAAGAACTGTAACTAATGCAGGTTCGAATCGCGCTGGCACAACGAGATAATACGCTCGCCTCATCGCCCTGTATATCAGACTATCCCTTATGTCTTCCATCGCACTGCTTATCGTGCTGAGATCGGAGTTGAGGATCAATAGTATGAGCGCACCGATCGGCCAGGCAGAGGATATCCAGTCCTCAACGATGTAATAGGGAGCAAGCAGGAATGAGCGCATAGAATAAAAACCGAGGAGAGGCATGAAGAAGTGCGAAAACGGGCCCAGCAATGTCTGCATAACGTCTTTATCCCTCACATCAAAGACGCTCTGGCTCTCAACAGGAAAAACAGTGAAAAGAAGAAGCAGTGCAACCGCCAGAGGAACAAATCTCATGAGGTGCAAGCTCATTGCGTTCTAATAAAACTTTTCTTTCTCTTTTATCCCTCTGATCAAACCAGCAGGCCCGCTCATCATAGCATCACCCATGGGATAGGCATATCTAAAGCTCAAACCAGAGCGCTCTATCATCCTCCTATTTGGCCCTGTGACCACCATTTCTTCAGGCTCCCCGAAATCGCTGAGATAAAAGCAACCGTGGCCCCCATCTGCAAAAACCTCTTCATCACTGAGCTCATGGGCTATGAACCTTTTTACAAGCACCCTTATCTTCTCGCCATCAAGCTTCCTTGTGTGGTGCTCAAACATCCCTGCAACCTTTCCATCCTCTATAGCAGCGCACATCGTGTGCCCATTGCCAAGGTTTATGACCAGCGCATTATCTGCAGCAGCACCTGCTATTGCAGCTATCGCAGTATCCATCAGAAATATTTCAGAGTTTTCAAAGAATTTTCTTGCATTTCTTGCAGCTGAGCGCATCCTTGTGTAATACTCCGGTATGTGCCCATACTCAAAAAGCAGGGAAGAGAGATCCCTGCTTTGCTCCAGCCTTTCCCTTATCCTTCTCAGCCTCTCTTTCCTGTTGCTCTGCCCTTTAGGATATAGACCATGATCCTGGACAGCTATGGCAACAGCATCAGGTGCTCTATCCTCAAATCTATTGAGCAGGGGCATAAGGGCCTCAAAATCCGGCTCAGATATGAAAAGGCCCTTAAAATTCAAAGGCTTTTCCTTTACAATAGTTATACCCTTTTCCTTTAGCTCCTCGAGATCATTCCTTATCGTATATGCACAATCCTCTGTTATGAATACCCTGCCGTGGTGCCCCAAAAGCGCATGCGAAAACTCCCCGCCACCTATCTGAGAGCCATAGACAAACAGATCACCTTCGCTCCTTCTTACCTCCTCTGCTAAGCGCTTGCTCGGGGAAGGAAAGATGACTTTTATGCAGTTTTCCTCATTCTTATCACTATCATACAGATAGTTGTCCTGGGTTCCGTGACCAACATCTATGGCCAAGATCTTCATAAAGAGAGAAGAGATTTTTTGTTATATCACATTTTGCATCGCCGTATCGGCTTCATTCTTTATTATCTAGCAATCGATCTCAAGCCTTAACCCGTAAGTCTTGAGGAACAGCTCTCCGTTTTTCTCTATTCCGTAGCTCCATAGCTTCTTTCTTTTACCCTCAACCTTCTGATCCGGGCTAGGGCTCGTACCCGTACTCAAATTCGAACTCAGATCCAGATGAAGGGCTCCATCTCTTATCTCACAAAAAACCTGCCTGACAAAACCTGATTCCGTTATGTCCATAGCCTCTGCTATCCTGAGAAGTACGCTCAGATTTATCACATCCCTCTTATCCTTATCGCTCAATATTCCTTTATATCCTTTAAATCCATCATCTGTATGCAGCTTTATGATAAGTGCGCATTTCACTATATCCCTGTGTTCAAGTCCGTAGATGCCATTGTTCAGCACGATGCTACACCCGTTTTCTCCATGATCATAATAACCTATGGCAAGACCTATGTCATGAAGCTTGGCTGCCACAGAGAGCAGTTTTCTCTCCTCTTCACCACCACCATGCCTCTCTTTAAGCGAGTCAAACAGAGCCAGAGTTATATTCTCAACGCTCTCTGCGTGCTTCACATTTACTCCATAAAAGCTCATCATGTTTTTCACACTCATATCGAGCGGTTCGCCTTTGACTTTCAGAACATCCCTGTAGAGTATCCCTTCCCTTATTCCGCTGTGGCTTATCCTGAGCTTTTCTATGCCTAAAACGTCCATCACAGTTTTCAGAGCCACTGCTCCCGGGAATATTAGCTCAGCTCTGCTCGCAGATACCCCTTTTTCGATTATCTCATTTATATTTTTTCCCTTAAGAGATTTTAATATTTTATCCACATCTTTTCTGTTCATTGAATAATTGTGGAGAATCCTTATAGGATATCTCTTTCTCTTCATGTCTAACTTGGCTATAGCCCTTATGGTTCCACCAACACCCACGAGGGTATCGGCACCCTTTTCAACGGAGCTCAAACGTTTTCTAAGGTCCTTCTCCAGGACCTCAGAGCCATAGCTGGAGTACAGTCTTTCGCTCATATCGATGGCCCCATAGGGTATAACCTTGGTGGAAGAGAGCTCTCCTTCTCTGACCCCTGTAAGCTCCATGCTCCCCCCACCCATATCCAGAATATAACCATCCCTTAGGTCCATGGTATTGATAACCCCATAGTAATCAAGCTCCCCTTCTTCCTCACCGCTTATTATTCTGATGTCAAGGGCAAGCTCTCTTTTTATCTTCTCTATGAGCTCTTCTCCATTCACTGCGCTGCGAACTGCGGCTGTCGCTACCCCCATTATCTTTTTTACACCCAGGGCATCACAGAACTCTTTAAATATGCTTACAGAATTCAACGCTCTCTCAATAGAGGGTTCATCTATGCGCCTGCTCTTAGTTATGCCGGATTCAAGCTTTGTGAGATCCTTTAGTCCTTCAACGATCCTGAAGGTGCCATCGTCATGAACTTCAAACACCATCAGCCTTGTTGTGTTTGAGCCAAGGTCAATTATTCCTGCTCTCATACAAGCTCTGGTGTCAGGAGAAAACTCAGCCTCCAGCTTCCTTTTGATTCCTCAAGACATGCAACGGCGGACTTTCTGAGCACCACAAGATCTCTCTCTTCACCCACGAGCAATAGAGAGATGAGACCAGAGAGGTTTGGCAGATGACCAATGAGCATGATCTCTCTATTTCCTTCTTCCATGCCAATCTTTTCAAGCCATTCATGAGGCTCATCTTCCGGGTCAAGCCCCCACGCTTCTGAATAGGTTAAACCCAGACGCTCCGACACTATATCTGCGGTCTCTTTGGCTCTGAGCTCTCCGCTGCAAAATATCTCATCAGGTTTAACCCCTGCATCTGATAGTGCATCAGCAATTTTTTTGCTCTCCCTTCTGCCTCTTTTTGAGAGAGGGAAAGGCTCACTCTTCTTAGCATCCCCGTGGCGCATGATGTAAAGCTTCACAATATATATGAAAGGGATAGGTTTATTAAAAGTTTTCATATAGCCGAAAGCTCTCTAAACAGCTCTTCATCATTCGTCTGCTTAGCCTCTGCGAGCTTCAGCAGAACAAGATCCCTGCCATCATCCTTTAGCCTTCTGAAGAATTCCTCTTTGCTCTCCCCCTCCTTCTCGTTTACTTCAGATACGAGCCATGCAACCCTCTCACCGAATATCTCCTTTACCTCTTCCTCTGTAGCAGAGCCTTTCAGCACATCCTTCAAGATCGCCGCTTCCAGAAGCTCTTTATCATCTACCCCTAACTCCTTTTTTAATATCATATAGCATTTGAAGTTTTGCCCTGAATACTCTGCGTATTCCATAGCCTCCTCAGGTGCATCCCTGAACTCCTGAGTCAGCATGGAAACCTTTATAAAAGGCTCGATAGTATTTACAATACCAACAAGTTGAGGTAACTTTGATGTTAGTACTCTGCGCCTCTCTTTGAGGGGTTCCTCATAAACTCCGAACCTCTCAAGAAATGCATCTATATCATGTATGTCTCCAAGTAATTGCTGGAGCTCCTGTATCTCCTTTAAGATCCCTACCTTTCCGATAAGCTCAAGGGAATATCTGAGCCTCTTCAGAGATATTCTCATCCTGTGGAGCACATAAGGATCATCTCCTGCATCTTCAAAGGCTCTGAATTTAAGGAACAGATCTGCAATGATCTTCAGGGTATCAAACGCGTTTGTTTCTCTTACCCTTATACCTCTGATGCTCTTCGCAACCTTTCCAACATCTATGCTTTCAAGAACTTTGCGAAAATTATCTGTGCTTTTTTGAAGCTTTAGAGATAGAAGCTCCTCTATACCCTGGGAGCCCCCAAGATCCCTGATCATTCTAAGCACTACGTGGCAGTCCCTGATCTCCCCGCTTGCCCTCATTATTTTCTTCAGCTCTTTCACCTTTATTTTCTTACCGTTCATCCTTCCTGCAAGATAGCACGCTGCTCTGAGCCGTC
This sequence comes from Thermoplasmatota archaeon, assembly GCA_034190325.1. GTDB lineage: Archaea > Thermoplasmatota > UBA186 > UBA287 > UBA287 > UBA287. Next base: position 20,058 of record JAXHST010000061.1, on the reverse strand, counting down.
TTATAGAAACCCTCAGATCATGGACGTTTTCTTCATTCACGTCTTTTTTCGTCTTCTCCACACATCCAAGAAATTTTTCAAGTCTTTCCTCCAGTGCCTTTTCAACCCGGGGCATTTCTCCCCCTAATTCTCCTTCTCAAACCTTCATTTCCAATACCGAGCGCTTTACTTATCCTTCCTCTCATCTCCCTGTTCACCCTGGCTATAGATCTATCACCCTTCACCCTTATGAAACCATAGCGCTCAGCCATTCCATCAAATTCTTCACCCATCTTCTGCTGGTATATCATGAAGCTATCAAATATGTTATCTGCAAGCCCCATATCCATTCCAGACTCCCAGTAATCCAGCTCTCCTCTCTGCTCAAGGTTCCTCTCTATGAGTATCTGCGGAGTAACATCGAGGTAAAATGTTAGATCGGGAGCAACAGCTATGCTATATATCGATTCAAGCCATTTGCGATCAAGGCCCCTGACAATGCCTCTCGCTATGGGGGTGTATATGTATCGATCCGCAAGAACTATAGCCCCTGCCCTTAACCCCGGGAGTATTATGTTCTCCAGCTGATCCATGAAGTCTGTCGCGTAGAAAAGAGCGAAAGTCCTCTTCGTCATCTTGTGCCCTTCCTTGGCGACCTTTATTTCATCGCTAACCAGGTTTGATCTGCTGAGCCCAACGATCCTGGTTGCATGCCCGTTTGCCTCAAGCCAGTCTCTTAGAAGTGATATCTGGGTTGATCTTCCCGCTCCATCCAAACCTTCTACGACTATAAGCTTACCTTGCTCTACCTGCATGACCTATCCCCCTCTTCTCTGTCCCTCTGTACCTATAATCCTTCAGCTCTATGCTATCCCTAACGATCTTTCTCACCTCATCCTGCTGTTTCTTTATGGGTATGGTCCCATCGATAACCTTCAGAGAGTGCTTTTTAACAATCTTCTCGTATTCTTCCGCAACCCTGCCCTGAAAAAGTTTGAAACTCTCTACAGGGCTATCTGCAAATCCCAGGTCCATGCCCGCTTCATAGAATTTTACCCCCTGCCTGCCATCAAGCACTCTCGCTATAGCGGTCTCAAGAGGAACTCTGAAGAAAAGTGATATGTGTGGCTTTATCGCAAAATCATAGAGGTCCTCGACCCATTCCGCACTGCATCCTCTGGCGCAGTCTCTAGCGAAAGCTGTGTATACATAACGATCTGCCAGAACTATATAGCCTGCCTTCAGATGGGGCAGTATCTGCCTCTCATATCTATCAGCAAAGTCTGTAGCATGGAGCAGGCTGAAGGTAGAGGGAGTGAACAGCTTTTTTTTCTTTCCCCTTTTCATAGCACTCCGTACGAGCTCCGAGCTGTTCCATTCGGTAGAGGCGACCTTTATATTGTAAAAGAGAAGCCATTTTCGCAGGAGTTCTATCTGCGTACTCTTGCCAGAACCATCGAGCCCCTCTACTACAATGAGCCTTCCTGTTATGCTATCCTCACTTACCATATTCATTTTATCATATCCTTCTTGTCTTCACACCCATATTATCTCATCCCATCACATATCGCGTTCAGCATGTTAGATGCAGCACACTGTTCGCGTTTTTTCCTTTTGATTTTAACTCCTCTATTGCTTCTCCTGTGTTCATCACCCGTATCTCCACTCCCCGTCTATCTGCTTCCTCATATACCTCCTTCATAACCGGCATCGCTCCATCATACCCTGTACCTATAACCAGAACATCGCAATCCCAGGGTATATCCTCATCGATGGTTAATGGGGTATGCCCGTAATCCTTTTTATATTTCTTGGATGGTTTTTTCTTTCTTTTTCTCACATGCCCCTTGTCTATGACTATATCCTTATAATAGACCTTACCATCAATCTCTATAGTTCCAAAGGAGACATGTCTAAACTCCATGGTTGCTATCCCATATCTGCTTTATATATTTTTTTATCTGCAAAATCTTTTGTTGAGCCCGGTTATTTTTTCGTCAATTGGTGCACGCTCAGGTTTGCATGAACAACCACCCGGGAGCCGCAACCGGTAAAGCACTGAGCTAATGCTTTGGAAATGTTTTTATCTACACCGGACACTAAAGTGTTATGGTGGTTCAAGCACTAGTTGGATGCCAGTGGGGAGATGAGGGGAAGGGGAAGATAATAGATTACCTGATGAAAGATTTTGATATTGTAGCGAGGCATCAGGGAGGGAGCAACGCAGGCCATACTGTTGTCTATAATGGTAAAAAGTTTCGTTTCCACCACATACCGAGCGGTATACTCTACAGAGATAAGATGGCAATCATGGGAAATGGCATGGTTATAGACTGCAGTGTTTTAAGCGAGGAGATGAAAGAGCTTGGGGAGAAGGGTTTTGATTGTAAGAATCTTTTCATAAGCGATAGAGCGCACATCGTTATGCCCTATCACAAGCAGATAGATGAGCTTGAAGAAAGAGCCAGGGAAAAAAAGATAGGCACAACAAAGAGGGGCATAGGACCATGCTACACATCAAAGGTGGAGAGGAGTGGCGTCAGGGTCTGCGATATCGTAAATAATACAGACATAAGTAGAGCTATTGAAGCTGCCGAAAACAGAGTTAAAATTTTTGGGGACAAGATATCTGTAGATAGAGAAGGCATAGAGAGATATTGCAAAAAAAGCAGAGATCTTTTGGAGCCTTATGCTTGCGATACTTCTCTTCTGCTCAACGAAAAGATAGAAGAGGGGAAAAATCTGCTGCTTGAGGGGGCACAGGGAACGCTTCTTGACATAGATCATGGCACATATCCCTTTGTCACCTCATCAACCACCACTGCAGGGAACGCTGCAACGGGCTGTGGTATCGGACCAAATCACATTGATGAGGTCATGGGAGTCACAAAGGCTTACACAACGAGAGTGGGTGAAGGGCCTTTTCCGACAGAGGATCATGGCGCCGAGGGAAAACACCTTCTTGAAAAAGGAGCTGAGTACGGCACCACAACAGGAAGAGCAAGGAGATGTGGTTACCTCGACATGGTGATATTACGGCATGCAAAGAGGGTAAATGGGATAACTTCACTTGCAGTAACAAAGCTGGATGTGCTTGAGGGAATGAAAAAAATAAAGATATGCATAGCGTACGAAAAAGATGGAAGGGAGATAAAAGAGGTCCCTGTTAGCTTTGAGGGGTGCAAACCCATATATGAAGAGCTTAATGGTTGGGAAAAAACCTTTGATAGCTCATTGGCACCAAACGCTAGAGAATATCTGGGCTTTATAGAAGATACGCTAAAAACAAAGATAAGAATAGTATCATTCGGAAGTGGGAGAGAGGAAACTATCGAGCTAGAATAACCTACAAAATAAGTCTAAATACAAGAAGACGGATTATATGTATGAAGTTTGCTGGTGTATACATAAGAAGGAGAGAGGGTAGAGCTGTCGTTTTTGATGAGAACAAAAAGAGAGTGTACGAAAAGGTTGCGGCTGGCGCCAATTATCATAGCGTGAAGAAGGAAGGAATTGTTACCCTTTTGCACAATCTTTTAGAAGAAATAAAAGACATAGACTGCATTTGCATCGGTGTTGCAGGGTGCGATAGGGATAAAGATATGAATGAGCTAAGAGGAGAACTGGTGCAGCATTTTAAGGATTGCATAGTGTACAACAACGGGGTTATTGCTCTGGTTGGGGCCAGTGGAAGATCTCTCGGTAGCGAGGATGCGGTGCTTGTAGAGGCGGATACAGGAGCTGTAGCTTTTGGAGCGAACAGAAAAGGAGAGATCATGAGAGCTGGTGGATGGGGGTATATACTTGGAGACGAAGGGGGAGCGTTTGACATAGGAAAAAGAGCGTTAACGCATGCAGCAAGAGCCTATGATGAACTGGAAAACAACAACCTTGTAGAAGAGATAACCAGATTCCTGTCCATAGATGAGTTCAGTGATGTGATAGATCTATATAATGTCAAAGACCCGGTGCAATATGTAGCAAAACTCTTTCCCATGGTCTGCAGACTGGCTGAAAAAGGAGATGGAACCGCAAAAGCGATTTTGGAAGAGAGCGCAGGCGCTCTAGCGACATCCATTAAAAAACTCTCCGAAAGGCTAGATATGGAAGATGAAAAAGCGCTGTATGCGGTAGGCAGGGTATTTGAAGAGCCAGAGTATAAAAAGAGGTTTGAGAAGAAAGCAGAGGGCTTTTCAATAAAAACACCAAGGTACATGCCAGAGGTCGGTGCTGCGATGCTTGCCTTTGAAAAACTCACAGGAAGGTTTGAAGAGTTAGAATAACTGAAGTTTTTCGATTGATGAAGCGCAGAGGGGGAGATCTTCATGCAGGTTTTGAAAGGATACAACCGCAACTCTTTGGTTGCGGTAAATTCTTGCCTCTTGGCAAGGATGCAATCCTTCATTTTGAACTCCCGAGGGCTTTCGCCCACCGGCTCTCAAGGCCGGCGCTTTGTCCAGGCTAAGCTACCTCTGCTTAAAGCAAAAAACACTCAAAGAATTTCTAATTTGCTCCTCTGAAAACAGGCTGGCATTTAGATCCCAATCAGATCCAGAGATTCTTTACTATTTACCGGAGCGCTCTGGAGTCAGGGGCTAATTAAAATTAGGCCTTGATCCGAAGTTCTAACAAAAATTTTCGTTGGAAAGACCTTAAACATACAAAACAAAAGAAAAAAATAAATATGGCTAGATTTATGTACTCTGGGTGGAAAGATGAAATCTTTGATCTGTTTTGCAGCAACGCTGCTCGTAGCTCTGGCTATGCTGAGCAGCAGTGCAGGAGGACAGCAGTATGCCTACAGAACACCTAAGGATGTTCTTGTGTTTGGTGCGATAGGGGATCCGAGAGACCTCGATCCAGCAAAGGCTTATGATACTGCAAGTTCTATGATAATTGACAACGTCTACGAGAAGCTCGTTGACTATAAGATAGTTGATGGGAAGTGGACCCCGGAGATTGTTCCTGCCCTCGCAGAGAGCTGGGACATAAGTAAGGATGGAATGACATACACTTTCAAACTCAGAAAGAATGCGACTTTTCATGATGGGACAAGGTTCAACGCAAGCGCTGTCGTCTATTCTTTTGAGAGAGCAAAGAAGATGAACCTCGGGCCTTATGGGCCTGTTCTCGGTGTAGCCTATGATGGCTCAAGAGCCGTTGATGAGTATACAGTAGAGATAAGGCTAAAGCACCCATATCAACCATTCTTGCAGGTTCTTGCTCACTCGGTCTGCGCCATAGTCAGCCCTACTGCTGTTGAGCAGCATGGTGGGGTTGAAGCAAACACAATAAATCAATGGATGAACACGAACATGGTGGGCACCGGCCCATTCACGCTTGAGAAGTGGACCCAGGGAAGCGAGGTTATTCTTAGAAGAAATGATAAATACTGGGGGCAGAAGCCATCCTTAAACAGAGTTATAATAAGAACAATAAAGGAGCCAACAACCCAGTGGATGAACCTTCAGGGCGGAGACATAGACATAGCTGAAGGCCTTACAATAGAAGATATAGATAGGATACTCAAGCAGGGGAATCCAAGGGTAAAGATAGTGCAGTCTAACTATGTCTTTACAAGACAGCACTTAACAATAAATACAGAGAAAGCACCGCTAAACAACAAGGTTGTGAGGCAGGCAATAGCCTATGGTATAGACTATGATGCTTTCATAGATGGCGTTATGCGCGGGCATGGAAAAAGGATAAGAGCTATGGTGCCACCAGGCATGATAGGGTATGATGAGACCACAAAAGGGTATGATTATGACCCCAAAAAAGCAAATCAGCTCCTGGATCAGGCAGGATTTTCAAAAGGCAATGATGGCATGAGGAACATATCCTTAGTGTATTCCTATAACGAAGGAAATCCTGTAAGGCAGAGGGTTGGAGTCATATTCCAGTCGCAGATGAAAGATTTGGGCATAAATGTGGAGATACAGCCACTATCCTGGCCAGCATGGCTTGATGCCACAGATACGGGAGGATTCCAGATAGGATTTCTTGGCTGGCAGGCGGATTATCCGGCAGGTGATAATATGCTTTACCCTCTATGCCACAGCGATAATGTTGGCCCCGGGGGGAACAGCGCAAGGTACAACAACCCTGAGGTGGATGAGCTAATAGAACAGATAATGAGCGAAACGGATGAAGCAAAGCTTAAACAGCTTTACCGTGATGCTCAGGAGATCATAAATGAAGATTGCCCATACATACACATGTACGTGCCAGAGGGCAATATAGCTGCTGGTAAGTGGGTTAATGGCTTTGCCTATTACCCTGTTGGAGGATATCAATTCAAGTATGTGACAAAGGCGTAAAATAAGCTCCCCTCTTTTCTTTTTTTTCTTATTTTATCTTTATTTTTTTCTTATTTTTTCTTATATCCACAAAGCAAGCAATTTTTATGTACTGCAAATTCCACTACCTCCATGGCATATATCGAGCTTTACAGTGAATATGTATCTCTCAAAGATCTTGCTATCTGCGTTCCTGTATGCGCAGCCTGCGCCTTCCTTCTCTATTTTTTCTCTCCTGTGCCAACCATGCGAATAACATTCGGGCTTGTTGGGGCTTTCATAGGCTTTGGAGTTTCAGCGCTCATCACTAAGCCAAAAAGGGAGGTGAAGGAGTGAGTGAGATCTTACTCATGCTCTTGCTCATAATGCTCTCTGCAGTCTTTTACATGCTCATTGGTTTCTTACCCGGAACTGATGAAACTGCAACGATGGCACCTATAGCGATGATTCTTTTGATCTCTGGTATGGATCCTGTTCTGGTTTTTGCATGGTTCATAGGTGCGATAGTCGCTTTCAAGACCTCAGATTCCATACCTGTAGCCCTGATGGGCATACCCGGGGGTGTTATGGCAGTGCCTCAGGTGCCAGACGCTATTATTGCAAAGAAGAATGGTTTAGCAGATGTTATCCTGAGAAAAGGGATTGTTTCGAGCGTTATAGGCACCTATGTTGCAATAGCTGTTGCCTTTTCCCTCTCATATTTTCTCATGCCCTTTACCGACTGGCTTGGGGCTGAAAACCTTATAGCTGGTGTAGGCGTGCCAAGGTGGTTCTGGATACTATTTGCAGGGCTTATTATAATTGCCACATCCTCAAAGAATAAAGTGCTAGCTTTTCTCATAATCCCTTCATTCGCCCTTCTTGTTGAGGGGCTTCGTGGCATATATGGAAAACCAGTTTCAATAAGCTTCTTCCTGGGTATAACCATAGGCCCAATGATGCTCGAGCTCTTCTCCTCTTTTATGAAAGACTACAGAAAAAGCATAGAGAGAGAAGGAAAGCTGGAGGTGAGACTTCATCCCATAGGTAAAATATCGCTTAATCCTTTTAAGCATGTCACAAAGGAAGAGACCATATATACGACAATATTCGGTACATTAAGCACTTTTTTAGCCACTGTGATATCTCCCGTCGGACTGACTATCCTTTTCGGAGATCTGTTGAAAACCACAAAGAAGAATGAAGTAGAAGCTTCTGTGCTGGCATACACTGTCAGGGATGGAATAAAAAATGCTGCTTATATTGGAGGGATAGTTATACCCCTGGTTGTGATAGGTGCAGCAACAGGGCCCATGAGCGCTGGCCCTGCTGGCCCCTTCTTTCTTGATCTGGGCAAGGGCATGAGCGCCAGTAGCTATCTGTCGTCATATTCCATATGGTATCTGGCGATCATTGCTCTCATTGCTGCAACGATCTCTCTTCTCATAGTCTATCCTGTGCTTCTGAGATACTCCAGGAAAATAGCGCTCTTCCTCTTCAAACACGTTTCTGCGGAAGCTCTTTATGCGCTGTTTATAGCAATTGTTCTACTTCTGGCTTACGATGATGCAGGCATAGCAGGTATCTTTGGAGTTCTGCTTGTTAGCATAATCTCTGGAGCTCTGGTAAAGGCTGGAGTTTCCCTCGGGCTCCTATTTATGATACTTGTTGCTGCACCCATTGTAACACAGATCCTTCTAACGCTCTGAGAAGGATCAATAGATAGAACCCCAGTTAAGAGCTTTGTGCTCTTCACAGATCTCAACCACCTTATCAACAGGTATTGCCTCTACAGCTCCTTTAAATCCTTTAACAATTGTTGCCTTTAATAGAGAGTTGATTATAGCCTCTTCGGTAGCTTCAACAACAGCACAGAAGAGTGGTGAGAGATAATCACTGTTCATTACCTTTTCCTCCCTTGTGCTGCTAGCAGGGCTATCCTCTATCCTGTTTGCGGTAGAGAATGCTATCACGTAATCCCCGCTTCCGTTTGAGCCAAAGCCCCCTGCTCTGGCAAGACCGTATAGCGCCCTGCTCGCAAGCCTTTCTAGATCCTTAGCCGTAAGCGGCGCATCGGTTGCAACAACGATCATGCATGACCCTTCCTGCTCCTTTGCGTACATAAAGTTTCCTAGCTCCCTGCCAACAGGAGCGCCATTTACGCTGAGTGTGCCTCCAAAGTTTGTCTGAACAAGAACACCAACGGTGTAACCTCCCATCTCCTTTGGAAGGACCCTTGAGCTCGTTCCTATGCCACCTTTCCAGCCCAAGCACATAGTGCCTGTACCTGCACCAACAGATCCTTCTTCTACAGGTCCGCTTTTTGCTCTTTTAATTGCATCAAATACATCATATTTTGTCACAGCTCTAGCTCTTATATCATTCAGATAACCATCATTTGTCTCCCCAACCACAGGATTTATAGACCTGACATTCTCATTTCCATCAAGCGAGAGCATATACTCTATGACCGCATCCGCTACCTGAGGTACACTGAGCGTATTTGTGAGCAGGATAGGGGTTTCGATGGTTCCAAGCTCCTTGACCTGTGTATAGCCCATCAGTTTGCCAAACCCATTACCGCAGAATATTGCTCCCTGAACCTTCTCTTTGAAAAGATTGCCTGAATGGGGGAGAATAGCAGTAACGCCAGTTCTTATGTTCTTTCCCCTGATTATTGTCTTTTGCCCTACGAGCACTCCTGCAACATCTGTTATTGCATTAAACTCCCCGGGAGCAAAGATCCCTATGTCTATTCCCACATCTCTCGCTCTGGGCCTGCTTGCCTGCTCGCCAGAGAATATAGCTCCCAGCACAAACATAGGCACCAACAAGACCATAGCTCTGGTCAATACCATAAATAGGAAAGAGCTTCTCTATATTTCCTGTTTCGTTTCTTCTTCCTTTTTGTTTTTATTTTTGTTTTTGTTTAGATAGCTCTTTTTATGCTTGCTCTCTAAAAATACAGGACAGTGCATGCATGGATCCTTTGATACATCGACAACCTCCGGGCAGTCAGGATATGTGCCTGTGCACTCAGGAAATTCCTTGGTTGCGTTCTCAAAGATCCTCACGCTCTCTGGCTTTCTTTTATATTTTACTACCTGCTTACGTTTCTTTCTTCCCACAATAGAAAAAGAACTTGCCGATATATATAAGTTATGGGCCGAGGCCGGGACTCGAACCCGGACTGGAGGCTCCACAGGCCTCAAGGCTACCTTTACCCCACCCCGGCCATAAAAGAAAATGTGCTCTCCATTTAAGAAATTATCTGAAATCTATGATCCCATTTTTTTCAAGAAGCTCAAGGAGCTTGCTCAACCTCCCGTACAGTGGCTCTACATCATCCCCAAACTTCTCTTTTAGCGCCTCGGCTATCTCCGCCACGCTCTTTTTACCATCACACTGTTCCCACACAAATGATGAGATCCTATCGAGTTTGACTCTATAGTTCTCTTCTCTACCCATGAGCCTGGCAAACCTTTTTCCGATCCCGCTCCTGAATCGTGGCATGCTTATTATAACTCTACCTTCCTCTACATGCCACTCTTTTTTCCTGGAGGGCTTGAGATCTAGCAGGTTCAGGCTCTCTTTCCTTTCAGCGCTATCCATATCAGGAATATCAGAGGCAATGCAAACAGGAATATAGAGAGCACAGAACTCTCTATAACCGGTTCCATTGTGATGTCTGCGACTATAAGCCCGGCAACTATAATTCCGGTGAGAGCTTCTCCAGCGATGAAACCAGAGGAAGTGAGCACCCCTCTGTGATCAGCTTCTTCATAACCTTTGCCCGCAAGTCTCTTTACTATGCTCTTTAGTATACCTCCGATGAATATTGGAACATCTAGACTGAGTGGAAGATACAAACCGACCGCAACCGGCATAACATGGGTTCTGAAAGATGAGTTCGCCTTCTTGAGAAAGACATCCATGATTATGAGCACCACACCTATGACCGCTCCGATTCCTATCATATCCCATGGTAGCTCTTGCCCTGTGAATATCGTGTTTGTTATGCTTGCAAAGAGCGTAGCCTGGGGAGCTTTCAGAGGCACCTCACCAGCGGTTCCTCCCACTACAACTCCCGCTTCCATACCCATAAACCCATAGGCATTAAGGAGCAGTGAAAGAAAGAATGGCATTAAGAATGCCGGTGCTATGACGCCTATAAGCTGCCCTATCTGCTGATTTCTTGGTGTTGCACCTACAAGATACCCTGTCTTGAGATCCTGTGAGATATCCCCGGCGGTGCATGCCGCCACACATACGATGCCTGCAACAAGCATGGTGGCTATGAGCCCCTGCATTCCTGTCATACCGAACACAACCATAAGCAGAGCTGTAAAGAGCACTGTACATATGGTCATTCCAGAGACAGGATTATTGGAGCTGCCAACAAGCCCTACAATGTAGCTAGATACAGCAACAAAGAAGAATCCCATTATTACCATAGCCACAGTCGCCACCAGGCTTATGGATACCCCATCAAGAACCCAGAAGTATAGGAAAAATATGCCAAGGATCACTGGTATCAACGCGATGAGCACATAGTTCATAGGTAGATCTGTGTCTGTTCTGAGGGGCCTCTCCACTTCACCCTTATGAGAGTATCCCCCTATGGCTTTTCTTATGCCTGAAGCTATCCCGTGTCTTGCTGATATTATAGACCATATGCCTCCAACTATCATCGCTCCAATACCCATAAACCTTATATTATTCCCCCAGATTTCATTGGTTGCTTCAAGAGCGCTCATTCCTACAAAATCTGCAGCGTTTAGATATGCATATACTGGTATTCCTACCAGATATGCCATTGCCCCCCCTATCAGGATTAAAGTTGCTATATTAAAGCCAACGATGTAACCAACACCGACGAGCGCAAGGGACATGTCACTCCCAAAGTAGAAAATGCTCCTTCCAACATGTATGGCACCTTCAACCGTCCCTTTTATTACTTTTGCCCACAAGACAAGAAATTTGAAAATCACACCTATACCAAGGGCTGTAAAGACATATTTTACACCCACACCCCCTCTGTCTCCTACTTCAAGCACTTTATCACATGCTACCCCTTCCGGGTATATGAGCTCTTCCTCCTCAATGATGAGGGCTCTCCTCAAAGGTATCATGAAAAGAATACCTAAAGCACCGCCAAGAAGAGATATGAAAACTATAGGCCAGTACTCAAAATCAGACCATGCACCCACAATCACGAGCGCAGGCATAGTAAATATCAAGCCAGCTGCAAGAGATTCACCAGCGCTTGCTATGGTCTGGGCCATATTATTCTCAAGAATTGTGCTCTCTTTAAATGCTTTAAGTATTCCCATCGAGATCACAGCAGCCGGTATGCTTGCAGACACAGTCATACCTGCATAAAGGCCGAGATAGACATTAGCCACCCCAAAGAGTAGGGTCAGCAATATTCCTACCAGAACAGCTTTTATCGTAAACTCGGCTATCCTTTTTTCTGCCGGAACATATGGTACAAAATCCTGCCCTTCCACCATAGATACAATATATTTAATCGTATATAAAATTTTGTGCAATCCCTTTGAAAGTTTTTTATCACAGTATCCCAATTAACTCTGTGAGACTCATCCTAGACTCAAGTGCAGTGTTGAACAACTTTCAATCAGGCATAGACAATGAGATAATAGTTCCTGACTCCATTGCCCATGAGCTTAAATCGGATGAGGGCAAAGAAAAATTGAAAACATTGCTTTCTCTGGGTGCAGAGCTAGAATGTCCTTCTGAGAAATTTCTGATGAGAACTAAAGATACTGCAGAATCTATAGGGGAGCTGGGGAGGCTCTCAAATGCTGATATTGAGGTTATTGCGCTGGCTCTTGAAAAAAAAGCATGCGTTGTGAGCGATGATTATTCCATAGAGAATGTATGCAGATATGCGGGCATAGATTTTATACCTGTAGCCACGGATGGCATAAAAAATCTCTTTAAATATACGTACAGGTGTACAGGGTGTGGAAGATATTATAAAAAATATTATGAAGAATGCCCGGTATGCGGTTCAACTCTCAGGGCAAGGAGGGTCTGATGCTTGCAAGGTTAAAGAAGTTTGGTGAAAGAGATACACCTCTGTTGCTACAGGAAGAGACTGTTAAAGGAAAAAAGAGAGAGATGGTCCTTGGGGAGGAGATCGAGAGAGGCTATGATATCTATGTAATAAAGGATTATCTACCCCTGAACAGACGACCGAAGGATCTTGCTTCAGGCCTTCTTAAGCTCAGGAAAGAGATAGGAACAGAGCCGCTGATCTATTGTGCAGGTGCTGGAGAGATCAATGCGATAGCACCTTTAGCTTACGCAGGTGTTGATCTTTTTGATTCTATAGAGTGTGTTAGAAAGAGCAGGGAGCACATGCTGATGGAGCCATCATTCGGGGGCACGCAGAGCTGCTTGCCCTTTGATGAACTATTTAAAAAAAATCTAGAGAGGGTAAAAACAGAGGTTGAACTTGTAAAAAAAGCTATAGAGGAAAAAGATCTCAGGGAACTGGCTGAAGTGAGGAGCCTTTACGACTCCTCTCTCAACGTGTTCATGAGGGCTATTGATGAGGAGTATCATACGATGGAAACTTTTTCTCCGACCGCCGCGAAGCTCAAAGCACTCTCATGCTACTCTCTCTCAAGAGCAGAATTTGAGAGGTACAGAAGAAGGGTGCTGGAGAGGTACAGAAAACCTGAGCACGTTGAAACTTTGTTGATCTTGCCATGCTCTGCCAGAAAACCATATTCGCTATCAAAGTCGCACAGACTTTTCGCCGAGCATATAAGGAACAGAAGAGCACTGCATGAATTGATAGTCACATCTCCCCTGGGTATAGTGCCAAGAGAGCTGGAGCTTTTTTTCCCGTGCGCAAACTATGACATACATGTGTCACACCACTGGTATGAAGATGAAAAGGCTATGATAAGAAAAATGCTTGAGGAATTTTTAAAAAGGAATGAATATAAAAAAGCAATAGTGCACTTTGATGATCCATTCTTTTTGGATGCACTCAAGGGACTTGAAGTCATATGCGTTAATGATAGGGATATAAGATCTGATAAAGCCTTGAAATCGCTTGAGGACGCCACAGGGAGCGGAAAAACAAGAGATCTCATTGAAGATATGAGCAGCGCAGCACTGTTTCAGTTTGGAGAAAATATATTTGAAGGGTACAGAACAGCTGGAAAATATCCATATGTAAAGGTAATGGATAATGAGAAACAGATAGCGATGCTGAATCCTGAGCGCGGGGGCTTCTCTTTAACCCTGGCCGGGGCTGAGAGACTACACGAGAAAACGGATGCTTTTGATGTAGATATAGATTTCTACCCAAATACAGAAGGGACCATTTTTGCTCAGGGAGTAAAAAAGGCTGGGGAAAACATAAGGATAGGGGATGAGGTATGCGTTATGAGAGAAAAAGAGCTCATTGGTGTTGGGGTGGCTATGATGAGCTACATAGACATGGGCTCTGCGAAAAAAGGGGCTGCGGTAAAGGTGAGGCATCTTGTTAAGAACCTGGCGTGAGACTGAAATTTTTGGAAAAAAAGCTTTTGTGATAGTGCTGGATACAAGGGGCTGTTACTGGCGTTCATGCTATATGTGCGGCTACAACAATGAGGAGAAGAGCGATGAAAGTGTTCTATCACAGATAGAGAGAGCACTTATGCAATATAAGGGGGAGGAGGTGATAAAGATATTCACATCTGGCTCTTTCCTTGATACAAAGGAGATAAGCAGAGAAGAGAGAATGAAGATTTTCGAAGCACTGCCGGATGTTGACATAACAATAGAAACAAGGCCAGAATTTGTCACAGAGAAAGCTCTGGAGGATCTCAAAGGAAGGAGTGTAGAGATAGCTATAGGTTTGGAGAGTGCAAGTGATGAAGTGCTCCATGACTGTGTGAACAAGGGCTTTTCCGTCTCTGATTTCTTAAAAGCTGCTAAAAAGATAAGGGAGAAAAAGCTTAGGGTTAAAGCATATCTGTTGCTGAAACCTCCATTTTTGAGCGAGAATGAAGCATTGGAGGATCTGAAGAGATCCATAGACTTTTGTGCAAACTGCGCTGATACTATATCAATAAACCCTGTCAATGTACAGAAAGGCACGACTGTAGAGAAGCTATGGTTTGAAGGAAGGTATAGACCACCATGGCTTTGGAGTCTTGTTGATGCTCTCATATACTCTCAGAGATATCTTGAAAAAACCATAGTTACATCAATGCCCGCAGGTGGAGGTAGCAGGAGAGGCGTCCACAACTGTTTTTCATGTGATAGAGAGATTTTAAAGGTTATAGACAGATGCAGGATCTCACAGGACTATGAAGCGCTGCAGGATCTAAGGTGTGAGTGCATTGAAAAATGGAGAGACTCTTTAGATCTTGAGAGATACGTCTATGGTTATCCTCTGTATGAATAAGCTAACGCATCTGTAGCTTCTCCTCAAGCTTTTCTATCTCTATCCCCCTCATAGCTTTACCACTCATTCTCTGCGCTTCTTTTAGTGTTTTAGGATCATTAAAATGCGCAACAACTTCTACTATCGCTTTTGCTGTGCTTTCAGGATTTTCAGATTTAAATATTCCAGAGCCGACGAAAACGCCATCTGAGCCAAGAAGCATCATGAGCGCTGCATCTGCTGGTGTAGCTATGCCACCTGCAGCATAGTTTGGCACAGGTAATTTTCCCTTAGCCCCTATCTCTTTCAGTATTTTCACCGCACCAGCTACAGCTCCCTCTTCAACCTCCTCTATTCCAGTTCCATCATCAATATTATACGCCCCAGCTATCTCTTGTGCAAACTCCCCCAAAGATTCTTCATCCATATTGGCTATCTTTGAGAATGCACTTAACATCATCCTCTGATGCCTAACTGCTTCGATTATGTTTCCCGTTCCTGCTTCGCCCTTTGTCCTTATCATCACCGCTCCTTCATAGATTCTTCGCACAGCCTCACCTATATTTCTGCATCCACACACAAATGGAACCTCAAACATCTTTTTGTCTATGTGGAAAAAAGGATCAGCTGACGTAAGAACCTCGCTCTCATCTATCATATCCACACCAAGAGCTTCAAGGATCCTAGCCTCAGCTGTGTGTCCTATCCTGCACTTAGCCATAACGGGTATGCTAACGGCGTCCATTATCTCTTCTATCTTTTTCACCGAAGCCATCCTCGCTACACCACCACTAGCCCTTATATCTGATGGTACCATCTCTAGAGCCATAACCGCTATAGCGCCAGCACCCTCTGCTATGCCAGCTTGCTCAGCGCCTGTCACATCCATTATCACCCCATGTTTGTTTATAGCCTCAAACACCCTTTTATTTGCCATATATACATATGAACTTCCTCACATAAATAACATCCTTTTAGATCCAATTCCCGCAGATCTGCCAGCTTTTTTCTTCTCTCCAATGGTTATGGACCTTTGAAAGCTCAAGAAGCACTCTTGAGGACCTTGTAATTATAAAGATGTGAAGGAAATAAAGGATCAAGATCTCTCTTTCCCCTTCCACTAGCTGAATGAATTTCCTCCCGTTTCTTCAGCAGCACATTATAGATATTGCGATCCTGCCTTGGTGCTCTTTACTCCCATCAATTCTTCCTTGCATGCCTTTGTAAACTCCTTCATAGTTACAAAATTGTTGGGCGCACCCTTGCGCATAGCACTGATGATCACATTCTTTATCTGTGCGCCGGTTAGGTTAAAGCTTCTAGCCAGCTCTCCTGGATCCACATCCGTGGGCAGATCTCTGGGCAGATATATCCTCCATAGAGCTTCTCTCTCCTTCTCTCCAGGCAACTCAAACGGAACCTTCAGGCTAACTCTCCTATCAAGTGCCTTATCCAGAAGCGTTGCCTGATTTGTTGTGAATATGACAACACCATCAAACCTGTCGAGCTCTGAGAGAAGCACATTGACGCTCTCGTATAACCCATTGTAGAACATGAAGCTTCTATCCCTGAGCATGGCATCAGCTTCATCGAAGAGGAGCACAGCATCATTCTCCTTTGCCTCCTTAAAAGCACGCTCTACGTTTTTCTCTGTGTTACCCAGCCACATGCTTATGAGCTTCGGATAGTTGACCATATAGAGCTTTTTCCCCATCTCCTTTGCTAAAGCTTCTGCGGTGTACGTCTTTCCTGTCCCTGGAGGGCCGTAGAATAAGAAGTTAAGGCTTTTTGTGAAGCGCGCCTGCGCACCCCACTCTTCAAATATTCTTTTATAGTATTTTATCTGCGAGAGGGCCTCGTCTATCTTTTCTTTGGTGTTCCCATTCATCACAACATCCCGCAGGCTAATCGCAGGCTCTATTGTGCGAAATATCTCGTTTTTCCTCTCAACAGGCTCGTATCGCTCTTCTTCTTCAACGAAGGTGTCCCATGCACCATCGTTTTGACCGAGTATCCTTCTTATAACCCATTCGTTAAGGGAGTATATTGAAGACATTGTTGTGTTTCCGTCCTCCTCTATAATAACTACATCATTGGATAGAAGTCTTCCACTGCTGTAAAAGTATCTTCTTGCCTCTAAAGGATCTATATTGAACAGTTTTGCTACTTTATTAAGGACGTCCTTGCCGAAAGCATCCTCCTCCGGATCCAGATCATAGCTCAAAAGTATGAGCACTATGCTCTCCTCTATCCCATCAAGATCTAGCTCTCTGACCAGGGAATCAAATGCCAGTTCTCTACCCTTCTTTCTCTCATCTATCCTTGTTTCCAGCTCTCTTGCCTGTTCTTTATTACCCGCAAGCTTCAGCTGCAGCAGCACCATTCTATCCCTTACGTATTCGATATCAGATCCGTAGCTTGTTTTCTTGCTCATTTAACCTCCATAAAGTCTGCAAGGGTTATTTTCTTTTCGTTCTCGAACAATGAGTTTATAGAAGCTTCAGCCACATAAACACACTGCTTCACATACATTGGCACATCATACTTTTCTATTATTTTCTTTGAAATATCTAAATATTTTCGTACAGAAGCTTTGTGGACGGTGAGAATTAAAGCGTTTCCGCATTTACACTTACCGCTCAATGGAATTCTTCTGTACTTTGTATTACACTTCGTGCATCTAAATTGTTGCCTCGAAAATGCGGTTAAATTTCCCATCATGTCCGGCAATAGATGTGTGTTTATCAACTTTGCTGCTACATCGATCTCGTCAACAGCCCTTATCTTCCTTGCAAGTTCGAGCTGAAGTTCAATCTTTTCCTGCATGCTCCCCAGAACCTTGTAGCTGGATGTGGTATTTCCTTTATCAATGCGTTCAGTATCAAATTCTGACGAAAAGCCCATAGAAAAATCTGTGCCCAGGTGCTTCTCAACATAGTCCATCATGTCAGAGATATCCTTGGGGTTTGCCCCATCCTCAGCTTTTCTGTAGAACTCTAAGGGATAGGAATACATTATATCAACATTCCATGCTTCTTTATCTATTTCCTTAGGGTCTATGATCGTTGTTAATATCAACGGGCAGTCCATGCGCCCGCCCCTGCTTGTCGGCAGATAGTGGGCAGAAAAATTTATAAGGGCATCAAGCAGGAGCATCACACAATCTTCATCACCATCACAGTTCCTTCTTTTTGCAGCGTGAAAGAATGGGTGCGCAAAGCACACATTTGCATTGGTATATCCTATAATCCTACCCAGGACTCCCGCTGAGGTGTGAGGCGCTAAACCAACGATTGCGGACCCAAAAAGGTCCTCTCTTCTATCTGCTTTATAATAAGCCTCAAGACCATATACCTTAACTAACAGATCATCCATGAATTTGGCGCTTTTCAGAAGAAAGTCCATGCAATCCTTTGATACAACTATATCCTGGGGCTTCAGCTCCACTATCTGCTCTTCGTTCTCAAGCTTTTTACCATAGCAGTCTTTATCATAACCCAGATCCTTTAATCTCTCTATTGACACATTAATCTCTGCAGGTTTGAAATGCGTTAGAGTCACGTCTGTCATATCATAACGCAGTGTTCCATCCTTGTTCACATGAATACCATATTTTGCTCTCAAAACTCCTTTCTCCAGGATCTCTGGCTCTTTCTTTGGAGATATAAGCCCTTCTACTCCCTTTATATTTCCTATGTTCCTCTCTCTCACAAGAGCTATTGCACTTTCAAGCTCACTGTTCAGATCTATCTTTGCCTTTTCAACATTTTCAAACACTGTTCTCTTCCCGCAGGAGCACCTATACCTGTAAGTTCTTTGCCCACAGGAAGTGCATCTGCGAACCCCTATCTCAACCTCTATATAGCTCTCCTTTGCTGCCTGGTTAACAAGCCTCTGCTTTCCACCGGCGAACTTCAAAGGAAAGAGCACATGCGGTGGAGGATTCATCAATCTTGCTTTTGACTTTTCTGGCCTTCCCATCCTGACTCCGATCCTTGTCGGAGCTCTGTTCTTTACTCTTACGCCAAGCATCTTTGAGGCATACTCTATAGCAGAGGTCGCATCACAGTCACTGCACTTCTCAACAACTCCATCCCCTAAAGATTCCAATCCCAGAGAAGCAAGAAGCACATCTGTATGCTCCGTTATTCTATATGCTCCCTCTTCTCTATGATAAACCCCAAGGACTACAAGAGTGCGTTTTATTCCTTCATCAGCTTCAAGCAGGAGCTTACCCTGGCTTATTGAGCCTTTCTGCAGGATGTGCTCTCTCAATTTTTTCACATCTTTTAGGTCCACATCCCCCCAGAACAGCGTGTATTGAGGATGCAGCGGTATCGAATGTCTTTTTGATAGCTCTAAAGCTGTGCTGAAGTCCAGTTTCTCAGGCTTTCTTCCGCCCCCAAGTTCTTTCTCCCACCACTCTTCTGTATAAGATGGCGGCAGGAGCGCTCTGTTGTTTTCCAGAAATTCTCCATAAGAAATAAGGATCTCCCCCAGATCAACGATCTCTCTAAGCCTGCCTCTGAGATCTTTTGCCTCTTCTACTGTTCTTACCTCTACGAAATCTCCATTTTCCAGAACTACAGAGGGCTTAGCCAGTTTATCACATATGCTAACCGCTGCAGCCTTGCCAGGGGTCTCTATTTTTATCTGCGTGCCTATAGCCAAAAAGTCGCCTATGAGAGTAAGAACCACAGGGCTTAGAGAGCATGCAGCTAAACCAGAGGTTCTTGATCTCCCGTATCTCAATCTGAAGCCTCCTGCCCTATTCGGGTAGGAGAGCACAGGTCTACCACCAACAACATCACTCAGATATTTAGCTCCCTCTTCCCCTTCCTCTTCGCCGGTCTTCTCCTCTGTTTTTTCTATCATCGAGTCTATGAATTCCCAGCCATTTATCCCTAGCTTTCTGACGTGCTTCTGAAGCTTCCTTGCTTTCAAGCATAGCCCTTCAGATATTACCAGGCAAGCGCCGCCCCTGACTCTATCCGTCTCAAACCTTTTCAAGCCCTTGTGTCCACTTATCTCTTCTTTCTCTGTGCCTTCCCCATCAATACAAACAGGACAGTTCCTCACTATAAGGTCTATCTCTTCATTGCTTGGTAAATATTGAAGATGCTGCAACCTTTTGTATAAGGGCACCTCTTCTTTATACCTCTCTATCTCTTCCTCTGTAGGGATGTATCTTCCAATACCCATCTCTCTGCGCACAACATCTGCTATCAGCACGCTCATAGCCTGAGCAGTTCCACCAGCGCTCCTTATAGGGCCTGCATAGAATACAGAGATGTAATCACTACCATCAGCGTTCTCCCCTTTTTTCACCTTTATCAAACCCTCGAGAGGCGCAACGAGAACGCCCTCCGTTAGAGTAGCAAGCCCGCA